>CAYTXF010000006.1:0-1494 GCA_964440745.1 uncultured Bacteroides sp. | reverse complement strand
TTATACGGTGAGGATTTCTTTTTCCTTGGCGGCGAAGAGATCGTCGATCTTCTTGAGATACTTGTCGTGGAGCTTTTGCACGGTGGCCTCGGCATCCTTCTCCACATCCTCGGAAAGGCCCTGCTTGACAGCCTTCTTCAGCTTGTCGATGGCATCGCGGCGAGCATTGCGCACGCTCACCTTGGCCTGCTCCGACTCGGCCTTGGATTCCTTTACCAGCTGTTTGCGGCGCTCCTCGGTGAGTGGCGGGATGTTGATGCGTATCACTTCGCCATTGTTTTCTGGCATGATGCCCAGCGAGGAATTGATGATGGCCTTTTCGATTTCCTTGAACATCGATCTTTCCCAGGGAGTAATCGTAATTGTGCGGGCGTCAGGCACAGCCACATTGGCTACGTTGGAGATGGGAGCTTGGCTTCCATAATAATTCACGCGGATGGTATCCAGTATCTTTGGATTGGCTTTTCCTGCGCGGATGTGAGCCAGGGCGTCATCCAAATATTCCACAGCCATTTCCATGCTTTCTTCGGCCGGGTCAATGTAGGTCTTTACGTCGATCATATTTTTGTGGGTTTGAGTTAAGGTCAGTACACGAGGGTGCCAATGTTCTCCCCGCGCACTACCTTGGCCAGGTTGCCGGGAGTGTCCATGTCAAACACGATGATAGGCATCGAATTCTCTTTGCACAGAGCAGTAGCAGTGAGATCCATTACCTTGAGGCCGCGATTGAGCACCTCCTGATAGGAGATTTCGTCGAATTTCTTTGCATCAGGGTCCTTCTCGGGGTCGGCGGTGTATACTCCGTCGACGCGTGTGCCCTTGAGCATCACATCGGCCTCGACTTCAATGGCGCGCAGCGCGGCACCGGTATCGGTGGTGAAGAAGGGATTGCCTGTGCCACCGGCCATGATGGCTACCTGGCCTTTGTCCATGGCGCGAGTGGCTCTCCACTTGCAAAAATATTCACCGATTGGATACATGTTGATAGCAGTGAGCACTGTGCTGCTGCATGCGAATGCCTGCAGGGCGCTGCTTAGGGCCAGCGAGTTGATCACAGTGGCTAACATGCCCATCTGGTCGCCCTTTACGCGGTCGAAACCCTTGGAGGCGCCTGACAGCCCTCGGAAAATGTTGCCTCCTCCGATTACTATGCCTACTTGCACTCCCTCGTTGACGATCTCAGCTATCTGGCGAGCGTATTCGTTGAGCTTGTTAGTGTCAATGCCGTAATGTTGGCTGCCCATCAGCGACTCTCCGCTCAGTTTCAGCAGCACTCTTTGGTATTTGGTCCTCATATCTGCTTTGTGTTAGGTTATCAGTAATTGTTACAACAATTATCCTCACCACAAAGTTAGCACAATTTTCTCAACTCTCCACAATAATAATTGAATTTTTTTCTGAAAAAAGTGCCGTGGGGGCGTGGGTTTCAAATAGGCACAAAAAAAATTATTCGTCATCCCGACGAATAATCTTCTACCTTAAATCTAATACCAT
>CAYTXF010000005.1:0-49830 GCA_964440745.1 uncultured Bacteroides sp. | reverse complement strand
AAGCCCCTCTAAATAGACTACATTTAAAGAACATGTCCTAAAGATGGGATAATAGGTTAGGTTTCTTTTTAGGAACAAGAAAAGGGCGCCCCGGGATGGAGCGCCCTCTCTATGTCATGTCCGATAATTTTTAAGTTGTGCTTAATTTGACACGAATTATCCTCATAAAAATGAAACTTAAACCGAAATTTTTTACATTTTTATGAGGATAATTCCAAACAAATCCAAGTTTTAAGTTCTTTTCCGTCAACGACCAAGAAGTTTTCCTATGAATAATACGCCAATTATAAAGATTTTTGCCTATCTTTGTGCGAAACTCCAAACTCTTGCGCTGATGAGAAAGCTATTCTGCATATTAACTTCCATAATCATCGGACTCTATACGTGTGCACATACTCCTGACGAGCGTATAGGTGCGATGATAAACAACGCCCAATGGTTTGAACTGCGCCAGTTTTACGAATCCAACACCGAACCGGTCTCGCCCTTCCTTGACAAGTTTGCCAAGGCAATGCTCGCTCATTTCTTCAACAAGCATAATGAGGCAGTGACATATGGTGGCGACCTGCTCAATAATCACGGTAGTGAGATGGGATTGGGTAACGTTATTTCCGTTGGCTCTCTTATGTGCGACAATCTAAGTGCACAAGGCGAGAATGAACAGGCCGCCTCTGCTTTACAGTCAATTATATTCCAAGTATCTGAATATCTCGATTCTGCCACTGTCGCGAGACTTCGATCTAGAATAGCGCTCTATAAGGCGCAGGCTCCGTATAAGATGAATGACGTGCTGCCCTTTGAGAATGTCGCCACAGTTAAATTTCGGCTTGATTCAATTGGCGCACCCGGCAAGCGCTCGGTACTAATGGCATTGGAAAATTCTGCAATTAACGGTCACTCGTGCTCGCCGGTTTTCGATACAGGCGCAGGCGTCAATGTTATTTCTGAAGATTTAGCTGCTGAAATGGGCCTTGAAATCTTCGACATCGATGTGTCGGCCGCCGGGAAAGGAACCCAATCAGCAAAGTTTGCCATAGCTAAAGAGATGCAGTTGGGTGAACTCACAATCCGCAACGTGCCATTCTATGTGATGACTATGCAATCAGGGCACAACGAGGCCGACCAATACATGTCGCTTTTCCAACTTGTTGTAGGTCGTCAAGTTATGGAAGCTGTGAAATATTTGACATTGGATTTCACTCGCAAAGAGATAATCATCACTCCTCAGTCAGTTGTACCAAGGTCGGCCATGCCAAACCTTTGTATCAGTCAAACGGGAGTATATCTGCTGCAATGCCACATCGATGGCAACCACCAAGCCGTTGTAATTCCCGATACCGGGGGAGCATCTTTCGGCAGTCTGGAACGTTCGCGATGCCCTTATCTGTCCGAATTAATTCCAGCGGGCAAAACGCCCGAAACAATCCGCACGGCAGGGGCCGGAGGATATACCGAATTATCCGGAGTATATCTCTTTAACCTTCCCATTGCCATAGGAGATGCTACTGTCACAATCCCCCGCATATCCCTTCTACTGCAGGACGACCCTTCTGGAACCGGGAACTACATGGGCATTGAAACCATCGAACTATTCAAGGTTCTTTCATTCGACCTGGAACGTATGATTCTATACCCACAATAGCCCGGCGTGCGCGGCAGGGCCGCGTTCACCGTCAACAGCCAGGCGGTGTTCAAGGAAGACATCGACACGCTGCCCTGCGAAATCGACAGCAAGCTGTCGTATATGCCGTGGGGGCAGACAACCAGATGCCCTTCGACATCATCGACCTTATCGAAAAGGACGAATCTATACTGATTTGCCTTTGTCCTTGTAATAACCAATTATGAGTTTCATCCTGTTATTTCTCAAAGGAGAACATGATCTAAATCTCCTTTAATTGGAATATAAATGGGCTTTCCCTTAATCCAATTTTCAGGTTTATAGGTATGAAGTAATCGTTCGACATCAATGGCCGGATATTGAATTTCGTCCTTAAGTTTATATATAAAATATTCACGATCCTCTTTATAATGAGGATAGTTCAACAAGCGTAGCCCTTCACTATCTATATGCTCCACCTTACCACATAGATCAAAAAGCCAATAGTTGGAGTAATTATTCACATCGTAGAGCAAAAGTTTTGTCGCTCTTTCTGCAAAGTCTTGACTTAGAATATTGCCTCGACCCCCCTTATGTCTAACATTATATAAGCCAGTCTTTGCAATCCATTCTAACTGATCGATATCTTTATATCCACCGAGGAGCAAAGATTCTCTTGGTATTTCTTCTGATTCGGCAGCTAATCTGTCATATTCACTCGATTCAAAGTGAAACTTAATCTGCGGCTTTACATAGAAATAATCAGTATTATCATCCATCCAAAGTTCACACTGTTTGATCACCGTGTCCATGGTTCCTTCCATTTCTTGTGGTGGATAGTGATATTTCTTTAGTAGGCGTTTCACCATCGTTCGCATTTTTGCACGCGTCGACTCCTTATGTCTCCAATCAATGGTTTTGCTATTTCTCAATTGTTGAGTAAGTTCCTTGGCCATAGCCACCAATTGATCATTTTCATAAAAATCATGGATAGCCTCCGGCCGCGTAAGGGCATCATAGAATGCCTGTTCTTCATCACTCAATCCTAATTCAGAAGCTTCATTGATATGATCTTTGAATTCTTGAGCCATTTGTAGCAGGGCTTTGATAACCTCCTCATTTGTAATCAGGCCTCTCAGATATTCTGCCAACTTGGCATCAAGCATCTCACTGAATTTCTCGGCCTGAGTAATATTTTTACGTTGATGTTTCTTTATGTGTTCTGACAATAACTTTCTTAAGAGTTCAATAGCGAGGTTCTTTTCCTTCATTTGAGATACTTCATTAAGAAATGATTCATCAAATAAGGAAAATTCAGTATCTTTAGTGTTGAATATTTCAAGAACACCTTCCGCCTTTACAGCTACTTTCAACAATGTAGAAATTCGTTCGTCGATAATTTTGCGTGTAATTTTCCCACCTTTGGAAATGCGGATGAGCAAAGTGCGTACTGCTTCGAAATAGGCTTCCTCGTATTTTTCTTCTATGCTAAGAATGCTACGGCAAATTGAGGTGGTTTGAGCCAACTTCTTGCTTTGTTCAAAAAAGATTTCTCTTTGTTCTGCTTGATCAGGAGCAAACAAAACATTTACTCCACCTTTTATTAAATTGGCGCGTTGTAGATTAGTGCAAGAAGAGAAAGCCGAATAATCATAATCCCCGAGGCATTCACGACATTTTTGCAAAGCCTCTTTGAACTGTTCATAGGCTGTAGTGGTAATATTCGGATTGCCATAATTTTTCTTGTCACGTCCGGTATAATCACGCATGGCCCGCTTTAAAGCTTGAGCTATGCCGATATAATCCACTATTAAGCCTCCGCTTTTTTCCGGAAATACTCGATTTACACGGGCGATGGCTTGCATTAAGTTGTGACCCTTCATAGGTTTGTAGATATACATTGTAGCGAGTGCTGGCACGTCAAAACCAGTCAGCCACATGTCTACCACAATTACAATCTTGATTTTGGAACTATTATCCTTAAATTGTCTTGCTAATTCTATTTTATGGGAAGCATTTCCGATAATATCATTCCATTCTACAGGGTCTTGATTACCCTGAGTCATAACGACTCCGATAATCTCTTTCCATTCTGGACGCAAGGATATTAACTTTTTGTAAATATCAATACCCGTGGGGCGATCCAAAGCCACAATCATAGCTTTCCCGGTCAGATGATTGGCTCGATAATTCTCATAATGATCTATAATATCCCAGCAGAGAGTTTCGATGGTCTCTGGGGCATGTAGGATATTTCTGAGCTGGGCATTCTCCTGTTTAGATCGTTTGATATCCTCTTCTTCAGCCCCCTCATCTGCAAGATTCTCATATTCTTCATCTAACAACTGTAAGGTTTCCGAATCGAGATTCAATTTAATCAGACGGCTTTCATAATAAACAGGAACAGTGGCTCCATCAGCAACAGCTTGAGTCATATCGTAGATGTCGATATAGTCACCAAAAACACTGCGAGTGTCTTTGTCCTCTTTTTCAATAGGGGTACCAGTAAATCCAATAAAAGCAGCATTAGGGAGAAGTTTGCGTACTATGGCAGCAAAACCAAGTCTCACTTTTCCGGTCTCGGTATTAACTTTGGTCTGTATGTTTGATTGGGTGCGATGAGCTTCATCACTGATTACAATTAAATCATTACGTGTGGTGATAGGAGAGTTGGAATCAGTGAACTTTTGGATATTAGTAAAGATTATTCCATGACTTTTACGCTCTCTTAAAAGTTGATATAGATGATCTCCATCATTAGCCTTTATGGGTTTCTGACGCAAGTAATCACTACATAGAGCAAATGTGGAGTGCAGTTGATCATTAAGGTCTAAGCGATCTGTAAGCACAAGAATAGTGGCTGATAAAAGATTCTTTAATAATCCATTTACGTAGAATACCATAGAAAGGCTTTTGCCCGAACCTTGTGTATGCCAAAACACTCCTATCTTACCATCTTTGCGCTCTAAGGCTTTCCGTGTAAACTCTAAGGCTCTTTTTACAGCAAAATACTGATGATATCCAGCCAAAATCCTGACTTTCTTATCTTTTCCCATGGTCAGGGTAAAGCCAGAGATAATGTCAATAAGACGGCTTTTTTCAAATATTCCTTGAAAAAAGGTTTCAAAATCAGCGATAGAGGTACTTTCATATGAGCCATCAGTTGTTTTCCACTCCATGAAGCGATCAAGAGGAGCGGTTATGGTGCCAACTCGAGTATCAGCCATATCACTTATAACCAACATTTGGACTGATGTAAACAGTTGGGGTACTTGACGCATATAGTTCTGAAGTTGTTGATATGCTTCTTCAGAATTAGTGACCTCGCGGGTTGGTGATTTTAGTTCGATCACTGAGATTGGAAGGCCATTTATGAAGACAACAATATCAGCACGCTTTGTTGTCTTGCAATTTACTACGGTCCATTGGTTGATAACCTTATAATTGTTATTAAGGGGTTGTTCAAAGTCAATCAGCTGGATATGATCACTCCTTATTAATCCATTAGGAGCTTTGTAGTTAACATCAAGACCATTTTGGAGCCAATCGGTAAGGGTGATATTTGCGTTTAGTAAAGTGCTATTGAAAAGTTCATGGACTTTGCGTAGTCCTTCATCTACAGCAGCTGACTTCTCAATGCCATTGATGCGCACCATGGCGTCCCTTAAAACTCCTGGAAGATAACTTTCGTGCAGATCCCGGCTTGTTTGTTCATCATACTCTGGGCCATAATGACACTCAAAGTCCATATTAGAAAACAGCTCTAAAATAGACTGTTCGTATGCATCTTCGGTATAGTGATAAGTATTAGACATAATTTCAAAAATTGTCTTGCCTCCCTTCCTCCATAAATGAGGATCAGTCGTTTTGTTCGTAATAATATGAGTAGTCAATGCCCTTCATGAACATCTCGCGGTCGTCTATCTTAGGGGTCAAGGCTGGTTTTACCAGAGCTTTGATATGAGTGCTATCTGCCACGCTCTCACGCATGGCGGTGAGATATTCATTTTTGTCAATTTGGCTCCAGTCTACGCACAGCTTCAGAGACCTCTTCAACATTAGGTCGAGCCAGATGCGGGTGCTACGGCCATTTCCCTCCATAAACGGATGCGCCACATTCATCTCAACATACTTGTCCATTATCTCCTCGAATGTTGTCTCCGGCATTCGCTCAATCTGTTGTAAAGTGTCGGGGAAATACATACAGTTAGCAAAGGTGAAGCCACCCTTGGAGATATTCTTGTTGCGTATTTGTCCTGCGAATTCATATAGTCCTCCGAATATGTATGCATGGATCTGTTGCAAGCACTTTAGGCTACCCGGCTCAAGGCGTTTAAGCAGTCCGCTTTCATAGAGCTGGTAAGCCTTCTTGCGGCTCTGTCCATCCAGAGTGTTATCGCTATAGGTGAACCAATCAAGAAACTCATTAGCCCTATTGTTAGGATAGTTTTTAGCAAGGAGCGTAACGCTTTCGCTGTCAAGTACATCTGTGAGACGTTGCTTCCCATCGGGTGCCTCGAATTTGAACTGGTTAGTGCCACTAACCAGTTCAGGAACCTTTTCTTTCAACTTGCCCTTTAGATATTTCCAATAATTCCTGGCTTTGGTATAGTCAGGCTCATTGTTTATTGCCCGCACGATATCAGTGGCCGAGAACCACCATTTGTTGTTCTCATCGTCCCATACGGCTCGCACTTCATGATCATTGAAGAAACGTATGGATTTCTTATGTGGTTTTGTAACCTCTTCCATAAATGAGAATTTAGCGGTTCGTTTGGCTGATTTTAATCACCTGACATCAGCTTGGGGAGAAGCGTGTCGCGAAGATTTGCTAGACGGGCTGATTCTTTACAATTTTGCAGGATAGTCTTGAATATTGGATAGACTATATCCCCAAACATAAGAACTTCTGATGTAGAGGGGCTAATCATCACGATTTCTTCCACGTTCCGCTGATTTATACCAGGAATAGCAGCTTTACCACCAACAGAGTTAAGATAGTTCCGTACTTCTTCAGTATCAAAGAAAAAGTATGCGAATATATTTTTTCTCTTGTCTCCAAAGTCAAGCCGGAATACGTGCTCATTAAGATACATCTCTTCATAAGGAAACCCTTCTCCCATCATAGAGAAGTCAGGGATAAAGTATCCGGGCTTACCACCATCTTTGTATATGAGGAGGTCATAATCTTTGATCTTTCCTTTCTTCAAAGTCGTAGCAAACTCGTATGTAATATACTTGGTCTTGGAAAAATCGTAATATCCAATGCCCTTAATACTTTCTGCTCCGATAGATGGAACCCCATCGGTTATATTGGCGACTCCACCTTTTGGGCGTTTCCCCGTTTCTATTGTGCAAGGAATATCACCGACACGTACATATTCCCAACTCTCCGGCATCACGCCTCTCCACGGCTCGAAATCGACAAACCATGAGCGGAACAGGGCTTGCGCCTGCTCCTCTAAATTATCATTTATCCGCCGATTCAACTCTATCTTGGCATCGAGGGAAGAAAGGAGAGAAGTTATCCTTTCTTGATTAGAAAGTGTTGGAAGAACAACCTCAATGTCTTCAATCATTTTCTTGGTTAGTGCATTTCTTGTTGCTCCACCTTGAGACAATGAAAGGAGCTCTGGCTTTTTGAATTGAAGGTAATACATCAGATAGCGATTTAAGACAACATCTTGTTTGCCCCTTATTATCGCTACATGTTGGTTTACTCTCGCAGGTATAATCCAGTTAGGAGCTAAACATGCTCTTGCAACTGAATCGCCTGTAATGTTAAGCAGCACATCATTTTCCTCTACTGTAACGTTGTTAAGCTTTTGAGCTTGCGCATCATTGATATATGCAAGACCATCAACGGTTAAGCAAAAATCTAATACATTCTGACTTCTCACCAATGCAGTGTCGCCTCCCTTGTAGGCTTCTTTGCCTCCAGTAGGAGTTGCTCCGCTTCCTATTTTGGAGCATATCTCACGGAAAGTATATGTTCTTGTCTCTTCCATAAATGAGAATTTAACGGTTCATATATCTGATTTTCCAAAATAAGTTTCGCTTTCATATTTCCTCAGTATATTGATTTCTAAAATAATGAGGAAATTTGAATTCATTTTAATGTAAAGCCAATGCTTGCTAATTGACGGCGAATTTCCTCTTCCAACTCATGTGACTGGGCGAAAAGGTCGGAAAGTTCGGATGTCAATCTGTCCATCTTTTCTTGGAAAGGTTCACCGTCATCTTTCATCTCTGCTATGCCAACATACCTACCAGGGGTTAAAATGTAATCTTGCGCTGCAATCTCATCAATTGTCGCAATAGCGCAATAACCTTTTTCTGGTTCAAGCACTCCGTCACGAAAATCTTCAAAAGTTTTGACTATGCGTGCTATATCGTTGCCATGATCTTCAGCCTCTTCGCCACATGAAAGCTCTCGATGGGTGCGGTCTTTCATGTATCCCATATTTCGAACATCGATAAATAGGGTCTTGCCTGGTTGAGATTTCTTTTTTGTCAAGAACCAAAGACAGCAAGGTATTTGCACATTATAGAATAATTGGCTGGGCATAGCTATTATGCCTTCTACTAAATCGGCATTTATAATATTCTTGCGTATCTCTCCCTCAGTACCTTGTTGAGAGGATAGGGATCCATTGGCGAGAACTAAGCCTATACGACCAGTATCAGAAAGATGGTAAATCATATGCTGCATCCATGCGAAATTCGCATTGCCCTCGGGTGGAATGCCATATTGCCAGCGAGGATCATCCTTGAGTTGCTCCCCTCCCCACTTGGAAATATTGAACGGAGGGTTGGCCATTACAAAATCTGCCTTCAAGAACGGATGTTGATCATCGTGAAAAGAATCTGCCGATGAAGATCCAAAATTGGCTTCAATGCCTCTAATGGCAAGATTCATTTTAGCTAAGCGCCAGGTATTGCTATTGAGTTCCTGACCGTAGACAGATATGTTGTTGATATTGCCTTGATGTCGTAAGATAAATTTACTACTTTGCACAAACATACCTCCCGATCCACAAGCTGGGTCATAAATTTTGCCCTTATATGGCTGAATAACCTCTACTATAGTTCTCACTACACAACTTGGCGTATAGAATTCCCCACCTTTCTTACCTTCTTCGCGGGCAAATTCTCCAAGGAAATACTCATAGACTCGACCAAGCACATCACGGGCCTCATCTCCTTTAAAATATAGATTGTTGAAGATGTCAACTACATTTCCTAACCGCCGTTTGTCAAGTTCGGGCCTACCATAGTTTTTAGGAAGAATACCTTGGAGCTGCCGGTTGCCACGTTCGAGTGCCTCCATGGCGATATCAATTTTTTTCCCTATCTCAGCGGTTAAGGAAGCTTGCGCAATGTTATCCCAACGTGCTTCAGTAGGTACAAAAAAGATATTGTCTCCTATATATTCATCAGGATCTTCTTCAAAACCCTCACCTTCAGAAACTAAAGTATCATATTTGGTTTTAAAGCAATCATTGATGTATTTCAAGAAAACTAATCCTAAAACCACGCTTTTGTATTCTGCGGCATCGAGATTACCACGCAGTTCATTGGCAGAATCCCATAGTTTTTGTTCTAAGGTAACAGATTTCGGTGTTTTAGTGGTTCTTTTGCCCATAAAGCGAATGCATTTTTATTTTGTATACAAATTATAATCAAAATCCAAATGATTGGGATGGAAAACTCTATTTCCCACATTTAAGACTATTGCAAAGATAATAATTTAATGAAAAAATACCAAATTATTGCAGGGTAAATTGTGATTAATAAACGTAAGATAAGGGTAAGAAAAAGGCGCCCCGGGATGGAGCGCCCTCTCTATGCCTTATCTGAAATTAAATTCGTAGATTTTCGTAAATTCGTAGATTCTCGTTCTTATTAAAAACAGGTTTTTGTCTTGAGCCACATTTATGAGGATAATTCCAAACAATTCCAAAATATTTAAGAAATAATGTTGGATTTTAGGACAGCTAATTTAATCACTATATTTTAAATTGTAACAGTTTACATTGGAAATCGGATTCGGATTCATTGAAAAACTTTGGATAATTCAAGATAAATGTCTAAATTTGCAATGATATTTACAAATATTTTATAAGATACTAAACTCACATCCATGACAGTGATAAGCGGTGCAAAAGCCAAAAAATGGTTAGATAAGAAAACGACAAAGAAGAAATCAAAGAAGAATAAGGCCCCACAAGTGCCTAAAGTGTCATATTTGGTGAAACCAGAAGATATGACTCTTGAGGAATGGCAAATTGCGTTGCGTCGCCAAGCTGCTGAAAAGGAACAATTCGTAATTGAACAGCTTAATTATCCTGAAAATCCAGGCTACTATGCGGTAAAAAGAACAATTTTCAAAAAACAAACTTTAAAAGATGAAGGGTCACCAAAGCGTAAGCCTCAGATACTTGGGTACGGACCTACGTACAAAATAGTTTACCGAGGAGAAGGAAGTCAATGGAACTATTGTTCATGCATGGATTTCCGCACTTCGGGCTTGGGAACGTGTAAACATTTGGAGGCAGTGAGGTTGTGGATGGCTGCAAATAATAAACGGCCCATTAGGAGAGAGCCATTGGTTTCATCGTTATATATCGATTACAAAGATGACCGGAAGATCAAGCTGCGTATTGGTTATGACAAAGATCAACAACTTCAAGCTTTGGCCAAGAACTATTTCGATTCTGATTTAGTTATGTTGCCGATGGATGAGGCCTTAGCTTTCGACTTCATTAAAAAAGCTAAGGAAATATCGCCTTCATTCAGATGTTACACCGATGTATGGGATAAACTTTTGGAAGACGCTCGGAAAAAACACTTAATTGCCGTGTCAAATGAGATTAAGGATAGCGATTTGGACACATTGCTCCGCACAAATCTCTACCCTTATCAAAAAGAAGGCATTAAGTTTGCATTTCGTCATGGCCGTTCCATAATAGCGGATGAGATGGGGCTTGGTAAGACAGTGCAAGCAATTGGTACTGCCGAATTGTTTAGGCGCTATGAAATGATCACTTCTGTTTTGGTGGTCTGTCCAACATCGCTCAAATACCAATGGAAATATGAAATTGAAAAGTTTACGGGTGCCACAGTAACTGTGGTTGAAGGTAATTCCCTCAAACGACAACAAATCTATGAGAGCGATAACTCGTTCTATAAGATTGTTTCATATAACGCCATGGCGAACGATGTGAAGCAGTTAGGCTCGTTAACTACGGATCTTTTGATCATGGACGAAGTACAACGTCTAAAAAATTGGGATACCCTGATTGCGAAGGCAGCTCGCAATATCCATTCTGAGTTCGCTGTTATTCTTTCGGGCACGCCCCTTGAAAATAAATTGGAAGAGTTATACAGTATCGTAGAGCTTGTTGACCAACATTTTTTGGGACCATATTACAAGTTTCGTGACCAGTGCATCATCACTGACAAGGCTGGCATGACTGTAGGATATAAAAATCTCAATTTAGTAGGAGAGAAACTTAAAAGTCTTTTGATTCGACGCCGTAAGAGCGAAGTTGCTCTCCAGATGCCTAAACGCCAGGATAAAACCTTATATGTGCCTATGACCAAACAACAAATAGAACTGCATGAGGATTTTGAATGGCAAGTTTCCCGCTTAGTGAATAAATGGCGTACTTACCATTTCTTGAGCGAGTTGGATCGTCAACGCCTTCTCCTATTCCTTAATAGGATGCGAATGGTGGCAAATAGCACCTTTATTCTTGATCAACATTCTCGTAATGACACGAAGATAGAAGAATTAGTAAATATTCTGAATGAAATCTTCTACAATGGTGATGAGAAGGTAGTTATCTTCAGTGGCTGGGAGAGGATGACACGCTTGATTTGTGCCGAACTTGACAAAATGGGCATCAAGTACAGCAATCTTAACGGCAGCATCCCCTCGGCAAAACGACGCACTCTGGTGCAAGATTTCACTAATGATCCGGAATGCAAAGTGTTTGTTTCTACTGATGCTGGAGCTACAGGTCTTAACCTGCAAGCGGGCTCAGTGATTATCAATATGGAACTTCCCTGGAATCCCGCTATATTGGAGCAGAGAATAGGACGTATCTACCGTTTAGGTCAGCAACGGAATATTCAGGTGATTAACATGGTGTCAGTTGGGAGCATTGAAAAACAAATAGAGACAAAAATCGATTTTAAGTCAGCCGTGTTTTCGGGAATTCTCGACCAAGGCGAAGATATGGTCATTTTACCTGATAAGAAGAAATTTGATGACCTAATAGAGACCTTGGAGAAGGTGGTTAAGGATAAAACACAGACTGAGGAGGATAATGAGGACATAACTGAACATGAAGATGTCGAGCCGACTATTTCGGAACCAAATGACGGAATCACGTCAGATATAATTCCTGATATCGAGGACGAATATGTAGAGGAACCCGTACAAGAAAGTCCTCTCGAATCCGATCTTACGGAGGAAACAGCAACCTCTATAGAGGCAAGTAATAGCGAGGAATTAAATAGGGAGTTTTCTGAAAATCCTGAAGAGTTAGTGCGTCAAGGTATCAGTTTCCTTTCAGGCCTGGTTTCTGTGCTTAAATCTCCAGAGAAGACTAAGGCTTTGGTTGAAAGCGTAGTTAAGACTGACCCTAACACCGGAGCCACTTCATTACAGATACCTGTTCCTGACAAGTCGACTGTAACAAACATCCTTTCCCTTTTGGGCAAACTTATAAAATAATACCTCTCACCAAGTCATAGCCTATCTTTAGTATCCTTTATTGGCCATAGAAGGAAGTACCTCCAAAGGCCTTCCAAGTTTTGAACATCTCCTCGTAATTATCTTTTATAAAGGCACGTATTTTGTTAATTTCTTTTTCTTTTAATATACCGGTTTTTTCTACTGTGGTATCGCCATTGCTTTTTACAAAGAATTTGGCAGCCCCGGGTTCTTTAGGAATAGGTTTATTTGCATGAACATGCATTGCCTCTACTATACAATGTGCTGTAAAGTAGAGATAATATCCGCAGATCATGTATGGATAGTATTTAGGCATAATTGGGATCCAGAATATATTTTTTGTTTTTATGCCAGTAGTGTTTAAGCACGATTTCTATTTCGATGTCGTCCATATTGGTCTCTAAGACTTCACCATTCTCACGAATCACAGCGGCATGAAAGGGCGGATAGATGTTCACAATGCTTATATTGCCATCTTCCTTACGGATGAAAGCATATCCTCCCGCGATAAATGTCGCCGAGTCGATAATCTTTTGTATTAGGATGTCATTCATATCTAATTGTAACAGATTTTATAGGAGATAAAAAATCCTTAGGCTCGATATATAGATTTTTTAAAATGGGATTAAGATCGATATATTCTTCTACGGTGCCGATGCTTCTATACACAGCCATGACTGTTATGAAACCTTTGTCCCATAATTTTATTTCTTCATACCTTTCCAAACTATCTGGGGTACGAAATTTTATAGTCTGATTGGCAAAATGGAAAATAGTCATATTGCCTTGGTTGCTTAATTCGGCAGTGTCCATATCTTACCTCCTTTCCTGCAAAATTACAAATAATTGTCTAATTTACAAATATAAAATCTAATTTGTTTTGAGGGTTTCATAAAATAAAGATGGTTTCATAATAGGGATTCTCTTGGGGGAAGACCTATTAATGACACCATCTTTATTATTTGGGGGAGGGAAGGCTATTTTTCGCCGATGCGGGTGTAGGTGAAGCCGAGCTCTTCGAGCTCTTCGCGGCTCCAGATGTTGCGGCCGTCGACGATGGTGTTGCCCGTCATCACCTTTTTCACCACATTCCAGCTGGGCATGCGGAACTGGCGCCATTCGGTGAGCAGGGCCAGAGCGTCGGCTCCGTCGGCGCAGTCATACAGGTTTTGGCAATATGTCACCTTGTCGCCGATGCGGCGGCGGCACTCGTTCATGGCCACCGGATCAAACACTCGCACATTCGCGCCAGCCTCAAGCAGCTTGTTGATTACAATCAGAGCCGGGGCCTCGCGCATATCATCGGTCTCAGGCTTAAAGGCGAGGCCAAGCACGGCCACTGTCTTGCCCTGAAGATTGCCCAGTTTGCTGGCCAACTTATTGTACACGATGCTCTTCTGGCGCTCATTCACGCGCTCCACAGCCTCGATCACCTCAAGATGAATGCCATTCTCAATGGCTGTATGTGCCAAAGCCTTCACATCCTTGGGGAAACAGCTGCCCCCATAGCCGCAACCGGCATAGAGGAATTTCTTGCCGATGCGCTCGTCGCTGCCTATGCCTTGGCGCACATTGTCGACGTTGGCGCCCACGAGCTCGCACAGGTTGGCTATATCGTTCATGAAAGAAATGCGGGTGGCAAGCATTGCATTGGCCGCATACTTGGTCATTTCGGCCGAAGGTATGTCCATGAATATCACGCGGAAATTCTGCAGCAGGAAAGGCTTGTAGAGCTTCTCCATCACCTCGCGAGCGCGAGAGCTCTCAGTGCCTACCACCACTCGGTCAGGGCTCATGAAATCCTTCAGAGCGGCTCCCTCTTTCAAGAATTCCGGATTGCTGGCAACATCAAATGGCACCGTCACCCCGCGCTTGTCAAGCTCCTCGAGGATGGCGGCCTTCACCTTGTTGGCAGTACCCACAGGCACAGTGCTCTTGGTGACAAGGATTGTGTATTTCTTGATATTCTGGCCAAACTGCCGAGCCACAGCCAGCACATACTGCAGATCAGCGCTGCCGTCCTCGTCGGGCGGGGTGCCTACGGCTGAGAACACCACCTCGACATCGTCGAGCACCTCGGTGAGATCAGTGGTGAATTTCAAGCGCCCGTATTCCACGTTGCGCTTTACCAGTTCGTCGAGCCCTGGTTCGTAAATGGGTATTTCGCCATTCTTGAGCTTGTCTATCTTAGCGGCATCCACATCGACGCATGTGACATGGTTGCCCACCTCGGCAAAACAAGTGCCGGAGACGAGCCCAACATATCCTGTGCCTACAATTGCTATATTCATTATTGTGATAATTAGAGGTTACTTCCACAATAACGAACAAATTAGCAAATTATTGTCAAATCTGTTAACGCAGATAAGGGTTATATTTCTTTTCGTCGGCGATCGTAGTGGGCCCCTCATGCCCGGGGAGCACGCGAGTGTAGTCGGGCAGGGTCAATAGCTTTGTCTTGAGGCTATTAATAAGCTGCTGATAATTGCCTCCCATCAGGTCAGTGCGGCCGATGGAGCCCTGGAATAGGCTGTCGCCTGAGAACAGGAGGTTTCCCTGGGGATAGTAAAGAGCCAGGCCGCCAGGCGAATGGCCCGGCACCTCGATCACATGCAATTCGCTCTCGCCAATCTTGATGATGTCGCCCTCCTTAAGAGCCACGTCGATATGTATCTTCTGGCCGGTAGGAGGCATGCCGAATTTGGCGCGCTGGCTGTCGATGTCAGCAGCCAACGGGGCATCATTTACGCTGGCAGCCACTGGCACTCCGTACTTATCCACCACATAATTCTCACCGAAGCAATGGTCGAGATGCAGATGAGTGTTGATCACCTCGATGATCTTAAGATGATTCTCAGCCACATAGTCATCGAAGCGCTTCTCTTCTTGGCGGTCAGCCATGGCCGGATCGATGACGGCAGCCTCATTGGTGGCCTCATCGATTGCCAAATATGTATTTACGCCGAATAGGCTAAAACGAAATTGCTTTACTCGTAACATCTTGGTTGTGTATATACTTGATTTCCGGAATAAGCAGGGCCCCTCAGCCCACGCCCTTGATTCGATCCCAAAGCGAAAGCGATGGCTCCTTGATATGGATTGAGGAAATAGGTTTCTTATGGTTGAGGAAAACGATCGAAGAGTGCATCACGATAGCGGTCCACTGCTCGAAAGGCACGATGGCATATACGTTCTTCAGTGAAATTTCGTGGAAGGGCGAATCAGGCAGAATTGAGCCGATGGTCATCATTGATGTCTCGGGTTCAATCATTATGTCGTGCATGATGCCAGCCTTTTCAAAAAGGAGAGCAAGGTCAAGGCAGTCGATGCTTTTAGGCCGTTTGTCATATTTCTTGTATATGGCAGCTATTACTTCGTTGGTTATCATTGCTGATACGATTTCATATTTGCTATAGTGAATACACTAAATTAAACCTTCTTTTATAATCTTAACAAAAGTGTTACAAAAATGTTTAATTATTTCAGTGTTTTGTAAAAAAATAGCAAATAAATGAGATGAATAGGTTATAGATGAATGGTAAAATAGAGCCAAAGGCATGAGTCGGCTCCCTGTTAAGGCTGCCCATGCCTTTGGCTTGATATGTGTCAGAGATCAGCGCGCATACAGGATGTAAGAAGCGTTGGGAGCCAAGGCTCCAGAAATCTTGCCATCCTTCACGGTGAATTCCTGATTGTGCACAGCGTCGCTGTATACGCCCTTGGGCAGATTAGTGGCCATCTCCACCTCAACGGGCTCGCTGGTGAGGTTGATCAGGGCAGCGCCTTCGGTGCCGCGACCTACCTCCACGACTGCTCCATTGTCAGAAGCAAAGAGCTCCTCGGGCTGGCCGCTCATCTTCTTGCGGAACATATTGGCTGCTACAACCTCGGGATTCATGAACTCATCGTTGCCGCGAGCTCCGATGCGGTTGTTGCCCCAATAGTTTTCGCGGGTGCTGCCGGCCGGGCGGCTGAAGAACAGGGGGGTGCCATGCTGGCGAGCTGCCAGGAACACATAGCCCGAGCGCACCTGGTCGTCGGTGAGGCCGGCGCTCTCATGCTCGTTGCAATAGGTGTCGTGGCTTTCCACCCAGGTAATCAGCTGCTCAGGAGCCACAGTGTGGTGCCAGTCGCTGAGATCAGTAGCGTTGTAATTGCCCTCGTTGAGCACTTGGCGCAGAGCGTGGCCGTAGCCGCTGGCTACCAGGTCCATGTATTCGGCATATTCGCCTTCCTTTACGTTGCGGTCCTGAAGCACTTCGCCATAAATAAATAGCGAGTCGGCCGGCAGAGCCAGGCTTACGCCATCCACGTCGGTGCGGCCAATGGCCACATCCCAGAAGTTGTTGGGAAGCTCAGGATTGTCCTGGGGGTCGCTGGGGAGGCCGATGTGCTTGGCAGTGTCATAGCGGAAGCCGCGCACGCCGAGCGAGAGCAGATCGTTGATATATTCCATGTAGTATTTCTGGAAGGCGGGATTCTCGGTGTTGACATCGGGAAGACCACCCGAAGCCCACAGGGTGCATTGCAAGCGGTCGTTGTAATCCTGCACGGGCTGCAGACCTTGCGAATGATAGAGCTTGTCGTGACCCCCGACAGCGGCGTTGAAAGCCTGAGTGACTGCCGTGGTGTCAAAGGCGGTGTGATTGGGAAGCACGTCGACAATTACCTTCACGCCATACTTGGCGGCGCTGTCGCACATGGCAGCCAAGGCCTGGCGGTCGCCAAGCATCCAGTTGCCCACTGTCCAATCGATAGGCTGGTAATAATAGTACCACTTGCCCATCACTGAGTCGCCTTCCTGGCTGAAAAGAGCGGGACCCATGTTGTCGCCCGGGTAGCAAGCCTGGGCCGGCGATGTTTGCACATAGTCGTAGCCTGCCTGAGCTATTTGCTGCATATTGGCGGCAATTGTGTCGAAAGCCCACGACCAGGCATGCAGGATCACGTCATCTTCGGTAGGCACAGCCTCTTGCTTGGCCTTACCATCGCAACTGGCCATCAGGGCCAAGCCTGCGAGAAATGCTAATGGATATATTCTCATATATTTTAAGTTAATCAGAACATCTTTTCCGGATATTCGCCCTTGGCGTGGAGATCGGCAAGCTTAGCCACCACATCGGGACGATCCTCGGGGTATGTCACGCCAAACCAGCGCGAGGTGGTGTCCAGCACCTTCACGGTGGCTTCGCCTGAACGGATGAGGGCATCTACTGATGGCGGGATGGTCATCTCGGCCTTGGGCGTGTTGAGGTCTTTGTCAAGGAATTTCTTGAACTCACGCTCGCCATACTCGAAATAGTCGGGAGTAAAGCCCCACATGTTCATCGACACCGGAGTCTTGGGATCCAGAATCTGCTCTTTGCCTTCCTCGTCGATGAAGCTGATCTCATGCTTGTCGTTGTAGCCGATGGCTGTGCGCTCTACCACGGAGGTGAGCAGGCCGTCTTCGTTTTCGCAAACGCCGCGGCTCACTGTGCCATTCTCGCTCATGGTGTTGCCCACACGGAAGCCCACCATGCAATAGTCGCCTTTGCGGTCATGCTCGCGGCCAAGCTCCTCAGCGATTACGCGGAATGCGTCCTGGCCATAGAAATCATCGGCGTTGATCACTGCAAACGGCTCTTTGATCACATCCTTAGCCATCAGCACAGCATGGTTGGTACCCCAGGGCTTTGTGCGCTCTTCGGGACATTTGTAGCCCTCGGGGAGCTTGTCGACAGCCTGGAACACAACCTCCACTGGGATGTGGCCCTTGTATTTGCTGAGGATCTTCTCGTTGAAGTCCTTTTCGAAGTCTTTGCGGATTACGAACACTACCTTGCCGAATCCTGAACGGATGGCATCGAAGATTGAGTAGTCCATGATGGTCTGGCCTTGGGGCCCTACGCCATCGAGCTGCTTGAGACCGCCATAGCGGCTTCCCATGCCAGCAGCAAGCACATATAATGTAGGTTTCATATTTTTAGTCTTTAGTCTTTAGTCTTTAGTCTTCAGTCCGGTAAGTGGTAACTTGTCACTAATAACTTGTCACTTGTAACTTGTAACTTGTCACTATTTACTGGATGCCGCGTTCGCGGAGCTTGAGCTGCCAGTTCCAGGCGCTGCGCAGAGTGTCTTCGAGCGAGGTCTCGGCCTTCCAGCCCAGCACATTGTTGGCCTTGTCGGGATTGGCCCATACCTTCTCGATATCGCCTGCGCGGCGGGGTGCGTATTCCCAATTGAGCTTCACTCCGTTGGCTTTTTCAAATGCGTCGATGATTTCCTTGGTGCTGCAGCCATGGCCGGTACCAATGTTGAACACTTCGAGCTGCGGGGTGTCCATGTCGAGCACGCGCTGCATGGCCTTTACGTGAGCCTTGGCCAGGTCAACCACATAGATGTAGTCGCGGATGCAAGTGCCGTCAGGGGTGTCATAGTCGTTGCCGAAGACTTTGAGCATGGGGCGAATGCCGATAGCTGTCTGGGTAACGAAGGGGATAAGATTCATGGGCACTCCATTGGGCATTTCGCCGATTATGGCTGATGGGTGCGAGCCAATGGGGTTGAAATAGCGCAGAAGGATAGCCTTGATTGGGGCGCCACTCTTGATGTCGTCGCGGATAATCTCCTCATTGATTTGCTTAGTGTTGCCATAGGGGCTCTCAGCGGGCTTGATGGGGGCCTCTTCGGTCACAGGCAGATTCTCGGGATCGGGCTGGCCGTAGACGGTGCAGCTGCTCGAGAAGATGATGCCCTTGACATCGTACTTGGGCATGAGCTCCAGCAGATTGATGAGCGAGACGATGTTGTTCTTGTAGTAAAGCAGGGGCTTTTGCACGCTTTCGCCCACAGCCTTGCTTGCAGCGAAATGGATGATACCTTTGATTGGGTACTGAGCGAAGACACGCTCCATGGCTGCCTTGTCGCAGCAGTCAGCTTTAACGAAGGCCGGACGCACGCCAGTGATTTCCTCGATGCCGTCGATCACATTTTCCTGTGAGTTGGAGAGGTTGTCGACAATGACTACGTCGTAGCCAGCATTTATCAGCTCCACAGTGGTGTGGGATCCGATAAAGCCGGTGCCTCCGGTTACTAAAATGGTTTGTTTCATTTAGGTTAAGTTTTTCGGTGTGATATTGATAGGTGCAAAGTTAATGAATTATCTCCAAAAATGTACTAAAAGTGGCAAAAAAATTATTATATCCGCACATTTGTCAACGAAATAACCCCTAAATCAAAAAGGGGGATGCGCGATATGAGCGCATCCCCCTTCGCTATGGGGTTATTGAATATTGTAAGGTCAGACTGCTGGGACAAAGGGTGGGGGCGTGGCGCCGGAGGCCGGGGCTTCTGGCTTGTCAGAGTCAGTGCCTTTCGAGGCCGGCTGCTCCTTTTCCTTCTTTTCATGCTGCTCGGCGATGATTTCGTCGGTGCGTGAGGCCCAGGCACGCTTGCCAAATATTGTCTCCACATCGGCTGTGAAGATGACCTCGCGGTCGAAAAGCATGTCGGCCAGGCGCACCAGTCCGTCGTGGTACTGGTTGAGGATGTCCTTGGCTCGCTGATACTGCTCTTTGAGTATGCGCGACACCTCTTCGTCGATGATCTTGGCGCGCTCTTCGCTGTAGGGTTTCGAGAAGTTGTAGCCGCCGCCAGTGCTGTCGTAGTAGCTGATATTGGGCAGCCGCTCGCTCATGCCGTAGTACACTACCAGGGCATAGGCAATCTTTGTGGCGCGCTCAAGATCGTTGAGGGCGCCGGTAGCCACGCTGCCAATAAGGATGTCCTCGCTTGCGCGCCCTGCCATGAGAGAGCAGATCTGGTCGAGCAGGGCCTGTGCGGGCACTCTTTGACGCTCCTCAGGGAGATACCAGGCTGCGCCCAGGGCTTTGCCGCGCGGCACGATGGTCACTTTCACGAGCGGATCGCCGTATTGGAGGTGCCAGCTTACGGTGGCGTGGCCGGCTTCGTGGATAGCCACGCTATGCTTTTCTTCGTTGGTAGTGAGCTTGTTCTTTTTCTCCAAGCCGCCAATGATGCGGTCCACGGCAGCATTGAAGTCCTCGAGGCATACGCTCTTCTTATTGTGGCGCGCTGCTATGAGGGCAGCCTCGTTGCACACGTTGGCGATGTCGGCACCAGAGAATCCGGCAGTCTGTCGGGCCAGCAGTTCCACATCGAGCGAACTGTCGATCTTGATATTGCGCAGATGCACATTGAAGATGGCGATGCGGTCGTTGACATCGGGGAGTTCCACATAGATCTGACGGTCGAATCGGCCGGCACGCATAAGAGCTTTGTCGAGGATGTCGGCGCGGTTGGTGGCAGCCAGGATGATTACGCCGCTGTTGCTGCCAAAGCCGTCCATCTCGGTAAGGAGTTGGTTGAGGGTATTCTCGCGTTCGTCGTTGGCGCCCATGTTGGGGTTTTTGCCACGGGCGCGACCCACGGCGTCGATCTCATCGATAAACACGATGCAGGGGGCTTTCTCCTTGGCTTGGCGGAAGAGGTCGCGCACGCGGCTTGCGCCCACGCCCACAAACATTTCCACGAAGTCAGAACCAGACATTGAGAAGAACGGCACATTTGCTTCACCGGCCACAGCCTTGGCCAGCAGGGTCTTGCCGGTGCCGGGAGGGCCAACCAGGAGGGCTCCCTTGGGGATTTTGCCGCCAAGGTCGGTATAGCGCTTGGGATTCTTCAAGAATTCCACAATTTCCTCGATTTCGGTCTTGGCCTCGGTAAGGCCTGCCACATCCTTGAATGTGACCTTGTTGGCGCTGTCCTTGTCGAACACCTGGGCCTTGGATTTGCCCACGCTGAACACTCCGCCTCCACCGCCTCCACCGCTGCCAGCTGACATGCGACGCATCATGTAGATCCACACTGCTATCAGCAGGATCATTGGGCCGAAGCTGTAAAGCATTGTGGTGAAGCCGCTTCCGCGCTCGTATTTCACCTCGCCATGCTCGGGGAACGCTCCGATAGACTTCCAATAGTCGATCTTGCTGTCGATCTTGTCGGCCGAGGGTATCTCTGTCATCACCATGGCCTTTTGGCCTTTGCCTGGCTGATATTGGCCATGGAAGAGGGCTGTCGCGAGCGAGTCGGTGAGCTGGCCTTCGGCCTGACGCTTGTCGCTGTACACGATGATTTTGTCGATGCCATGATCTTTCACTATGTAGCTTTCAAATTCTGAATAGCTGACATCTTTGGTGATGGAGTTGTCGTCAAGGTAAAAAAGACCCACCAACACAATCAAGATGATCGCATACATCCAGAAGAGACTGAGCCCGAAAGGCTTTTTGTTCTTATTGTTGGTATTATTAGGGAATGCCATAGTCGTTAGTCTTTTGTCGTTAGTCTTTTGTCTTCTTTATAACCCCGGGGTTTAGTCTTTAGCCTTAGTCGATAGCCAGGGCCGAAGCGGCCAAGGGCTAAAGACCGATGATTAGCGACTAATCGAGGTCGGGAACATCAGTGATCACGGCGTCGTTCCAGAGCTCCTCAAGATTGTATTTTTCGCGATCTTGGGGCAGGAAGATGTGCACCATGGTCCAGCCATAGTCGATCACGATCCATTCGGAATTCTGATAGCCGTCGTAATTATATGGTTTTACGCCTGAATGCTCTTGCACGTATTCGCGCACGCTGTCAGCGATTGCGGCCACGTTCATTGTTGATGAGCCCTCGGCGATTACAAAGAGCTGAGTGGGTGCTGATTCTATTTCCGACATGTCGACCAGGGAGATGCGCTTGCCTTTGCGCTCCTGTATGCCTTCTACGATCAGTTGCTTAAGTTCTTGATTGTTATTCATCAAAAATAAATAGTTTTAAAATATCTTACAAAGTTACGTTAAATTCTCTAATTGACACTTATGTACGTCAAAATTTCTGTTGGCATTAGTTGTTTTTAGCATTTTTGCCACATCTAAAAAATTAACAAATACCGCACCAAATTAGTTTACTCCCCCGGCGCCGATGCCGTAATTAGACCACTTTACAAATTTTGTAATTACAATTTTTGTAATAAAAATCATTACAAAATTTGTAATTACATTTTTTGTAATGTCGAGAATAATTAGTAAATTTGCGGATAACTAATTGATTGGATATGGATACACCCTTTGTATATGGCAGATTGGCCACCGATGCTGACTTTACTGATCGCCAAGAAGAAACCGCACACTTGGTCACTAATTTCTCATCGCTGATAAATACTATAATAATCTCCCCACGGCGATGGGGTAAAAGCAGCCTTGTAAACAAGGCCGCAAGGGAGGCAATGGCAAAGGACTCTAAGCTTAGAATAGCCTCGGTAGATCTATTTAACGTGCTCGACGAGCAGCAATTCTACAAAACTCTCTCAGAAGCCATAATCCATGCCACATCTTCACGATGGGAGGAAAGCGTGGAAAATGCCAAGCGTTTTCTTGCTCATATAGTACCAAAATTGGTTTTTGTCAACGAACCGGGGGCTGAAATGTCGCTTGAGTTGGATTGGAACCGAATAGGTGACAATGTTGACCAGATTCTTGATTTGGGAGAGAAAATAGCCCAGGATAAGGGCATAAAATTGGTGATATGCATAGATGAATTTCAAAATATCGGTTTTTTCTCCAATCCTCTTTTCTTTCAGAAGAAACTTAGAGCCCATTGGCAGCGCCATCAGCATGTGGCATATTGCCTATTTGGCAGCAAGCGTCACATGATGATGGAGGTATTTACAAAATCCTCTATGCCTTTTTACAAATTTGGAGATCTGATGTTTTTGGATAAGATTGGGGCTCGTGACCTGCAAGGATTTATTGAGAAGCGTTTTAAGGATACAGGTAAGGAAATTCAGTCATCAGCCAGCAAAATGGTAGTGGATTTAGTGGACTGTCATCCATACTATGCTCAGCAATTAGCTCAGTTGTCCTGGCTAAGAACTAACGACGAGTGCACCGAAGAAATAGTCGCTGAGGCTCATGCATCATTGGTAAGGCAATTGAGCCTGTTGTTCACTACGTTGACTCAGGATTTGTCACAACAGCAAATCCGCTATATGCGCGCACTGATCGAGAATCCTGACTCAGTCACCTCTACAGCCACAATGGCAAAACAAGGCATTACATCTGCCACTGCCGCATACCGCTCCAAAAAGGCTCTTATCGAAAAAGACATCCTGGATGATATAGGAGGCACCACCACCTTTGTAGATCCCCTCTACGCCTACTGGCTCCGCCACACATTTTTCAAATAACCCCCTATTTAGGATGCCATTTCATCATTCACCAGAAAGAAGCGGATGTGTCATAATGCACATTACTCTGGGAATCCCAGCGGGTTTTTGAACTGAAGAATATCTCGGATTTTAACATTTCACCTAAGAGATTCTTTGACAATGCAAAGGTATAGATTCTTTCAAATATATAGGGAAATCTCCTAAAATAATGGGGATGTGTCAAAATGCCCATTACCCAGGGAATCCCGGAGGGATTCTTTCAAATAGATAGGGAAATATCCTAAAATTATCAAAAATTGGCACCGCAGGTGCCAATTTTTGATTAAAAAGAAATAATCTTGAATCTATTTGAAAGAATCCCTCCGGGATTCCTTGACGAAAGCCTATTATGTCACAGCCTCATGAAAAAGAGACAATCTTGTATCTATTTGGAAGAATCTCCGGGATTCCCTGACGAAAGCCTATTATGACACACCCTCACACTAATTGCCTTTTTATATCCATTATACTGGACAAAATTGCATTTTTTGTTGGATTTGTCCATCATAATGGACAAAATCGCATTTTCTGTTGGTTCTGTCCATCATAATTTGTACTTTTGCAAAAAGTATTCGATATGAAAATAATAAATCGGCCTCTATATTTGGATAAAGTGATGCGTCTTCTTGAAAAGGGGATGATGGTCATTATTACGAGTCAACGGCGTGTGGGTAAAAGCTATCTGTTTTTGGATGATATCTGGGCAGAGAAATTGTCTGAGCATGGTGGATGGGCTTTTTAAGGGTTGACTAACATCTCTGTAATAACAATATATTTATCACGAGAATGTCATTTATTATGGAAAAGAAAGATAACGTTACAATCTCAGACTTATTCCAAATATTGGATCTATTGGAAAGTGCGGGTGTAAAGTATTGGCTTGATGGCGGATGGGGCGTTGATGCTCTACATGGGAAACAAACCAGAATCCATAGAGATGTTGATATTGATTTTGATAGTCGTTATACCAGCGAATTGCTTGCCTTTCTTCAAGAAAACGGTTTCATCATAGAAACAGATTGGCTCCCGAATAGGGTAGAATTATACAGCGCCGAATTGGGCTATATAGACATACATCCGTTTGTATTGAATGAAGATGGTACCTCCAGACAAGCGGATTTACAAGGTGGTTGGTATGAATTTTTGCCAGACTATTTTGGTGAAGCCATTTTGGATGGCAGAACTATTCCCTGTATTTCATTGAAAGGGCAAAAGATGTTCCATTCGGGTTATGAATTGCGAGATAAAGATATTCATGATTTATTTATTCTTAATGCTATTCCATAATATATAGAAGGGCAAGTTGTGATTTCCCCATCTGACCTCTTAGAATTGGAAGACATGTGGGTAAAGCGAGAGGAGATGGAAGGAAAATATACTCCTAAAGACTCTATTCCATTGCTATTCCAAACAGGATACCTTACCATCAAGGATGTGCGTGATGCTAAACTTTATCGATTGGGCATTCCTAATGGTGAGGTGCAAAGTGCATTGGTTGATCAACTGATGCCTACCTTTATGGGCATTTCTCAAAAACAATCAAACTTGACAGCACCCCGGAAGAGGCCTTAAGGCAAATCGACGAAAAAGGCTATCTTCTACCTTGGCAAAATGATGGAAGAATAATATACAAAATTGGCATCGTGTTTTCATCCAAGGCTCGCAATATCTCTGCCTACACTTTCAGTAGGGTTAAATAGAGACTTGCCAAAAATTGGCTCGAGCCAAAAAAATGTGTTTTTATGTGTCAAATACTAAATTGATAGTCTGAGATAGAGCGAGTTTTACTAGAAAAAACAATGCCGATTTTATATACCGTACGCCCGTCGGCATGCCATGGCAGAGCATAACCCTGGCTATCAATCTGTGCTAAGGCCTCTTCGGGGGTGCCATCGAGCTTAAACTCCATCACATAGACAAAGTGGTCGGTTTGAGCTACCATGTCAATGCTTCCTCCACTTACACTCATTTCACTTTTTGCATCTATGCTGAGCATTTGGAATATCATCATCACAATGATATGGTATGTCTTTTCAAGACGAATAATCGAATTAGCCTTTTCTTCCTCAGTCTCTTGTCGACCTGGGTTAAATAGGTGGTAAGGAATCTTAGATATCATTGATTTCAACTCAGATATCCAACCGGAAACATCTCCAGAGTTGAATTTTCGCTTCAATTCTCTGCTTTTGATAGTAAATTCAGTATCACTAATGCCCATATAGAATGGCATTAGTTGATCAACAAGTGTATTGCGGACTTCGCCATTTGGGATGTCCAGGCGGTAAAGCATGTTGCCTTGTTCATCACGATCTACATTCTTGATTGTAAGGTAGCCCGTTTGGAAGAGCAATGGAACTGAATCTTCTTTAGTATATTTCCCCTCCATGCGTTGTTGGCTTACCCATAGGTCTTTTAGTTCCATTAAGTTGAACTCACTATGGGTTAAATAGTTAATAAAGACCTTGCTCGTACCAGACTTTATCCAGTAATTTCCCAGCTTGTTTTCATGAAAGACATTAAGAAGGCTGTAGGGATTGTATACCATGACATTGTTATGAGTAAAACGGTAACTATCATATTTCTGACGAAGAACCGAGATGGTATTATCAATGCTCCATCCCATTTCCGAAGACAACTCATCAATGCCAATTTTAAAATTATCCAAGAGCTCTTGCTGGGTGATTCCACAGGCAGCGGCATATCGAGTATTCATTGATATGTCAGTATAGTTGTTAGGGCCAGAGAACAAGGTATAGCTGCCGAACCGTGCAACACCCGTCACCATACAAAATCTTATGTATTTTGTCATAGCCTTAGGCTGTGAGTAGAATGCTCGAAGTTCTGCACTCATTGCCTCTTGTGTTGACTCGTTTGCATCGAGGGTTTCTAAGATTCCTTTGTCATACTCATCTATAAGGATTACAACTTGTTTATTAGTCTTTTGGAAGATGGCCTTAATAAGTGTGGAAAAGCGTAATCCGGCATCTGTAAGATTGTTGTTTATTTCTACACCATAGGATTTCTCATATTCTTCAATACTATGGTGAATAAAGGCATTCATATTCTCTGCATCCAACCCCTTGGTCTGAGTCATATCGAAGTGTAGCACTGGAAATTTCTCCCAATCCTTTTCTCTTTCTCCAATCCATGTGCCATCGAATAACTCCTTCTCCCCTCTAAAATAATATTCTATCGTAGAAAGAAGCAAACTTTTTCCGAAACGACGAGGACGGCTAAGGAATACGAACTTTTCACAGGTTACTAACCGAGCTACATATTGTGTCTTGTCCACGTAAAGTTGTCCTTTGCGACGCAGTTCTCTGAAATCATGCTCTCCCAAAGGATAATTAACCTTTATGTCATCAAACTCGAACATATTATTGACTCAATTTATCTACTTTTGCAAAAATACAAGAATTTTCTTAAACAAACAAATTTTACTCGAAGCGCATGACGGTGGCGGGGGAGATGCGCGCGGCGGAGCGGGCTGGGATTAGGAGCACCAGCCAGGCGATCAGGGCCACTGCGGCGTTGAGGATCAGCATCCACCACCAGTTGATCTCCACAGGCACATAGGGCAGATAGTACATCTCCGGGTCGAGCGGCATGAAGGGATGATGCTCTTCAATCAGGAGTATTGGCAGAGCCACCGCATTGCCAATGAGCAAGCCTAAAAGCACGGCCTTCATGGCCAGATTGGTGAAGATGAGGCGCACCTGCTTGCGGCTCGCCCCCAATGCGCGGAGCACCCCGATTGTGGCCACGCGGTCAAGGATCAGTATGAACATGCTCGAAATAAGCGTGAAGGCTGCCACGCAGGCCATTAGGATGAAGATAACCACCACATTGGTGTCGAGCAGCGACAGCCAGTTGAAAAAGATTGCTCCTGTGTGGCGCGCATTGTCAACCGGGTACAGCCTTTCCAATTCTCCGGTATGGTAAAGATCGATGAAATGCTCTTGCAGGTCCATTGCTTGCTCCTCGATATTGGCTATTGGCGCTTGCAGATGCAAGCTTGTGCCTGAGATTGAGTCTATGCCCGCGATGCGCTGAAGCGTGGATAGCGGGGCATACGCGATCGACTGGTCGTATTCGTTGAATCCTGTGGAATAGGTGCCGCAAATTTCCAGCCTTCTTTGCCGGATGGCATCGTCGACGAAAAAATAGGCGTACACCTTGTCGCCCACCCCGAGCTGCAAGGCATTGGCTGTAAGATCTGAGATAGCGATCATGTTGGCGCTGCCCGAATCGCTTGGCAGAGAGCCCCCTGTGAGATGCAGGCGCTCAAACTTATTGTCGTACTCCGCGCCATAGGCGCGCAGGTACACTCCGGCGAAGTCGGAGTCGGTTTTCAAGATGCCAGGCTGCGACAAGGCAATGGCGGGTCGAGACTCAGGCAGCCGCTCCTTAATGGCAGCAATCAGAGCGCTGTCAGCCTGTATGGTGGGCTCGGAGAGTCCCGTATTGTAATCATAAGCCGGCAACACCGCAATAGGGGCTTCGAATCCCAACACTCGATCCGTTATTTGATTCTTGAATCCCAACACTACACCCAGGGTAGCCTCCATTATGCCCAATGCGATGGCAATGCCGCAGACGGCAATGACAATGCCGGTGGCATTGGCCTTGTTGCCCCCAGTGACCATTCTCAGCCTCTTAGCTATCCACAGCGTAAACTTCATGCCTATTCCTCAATGTTCTTAAAGAATCCGAAATAAGCTTTGCGAGTGCCCATGCACACAATCTCATCGCCCTCGCACACCTGTGCGTTCTCATCATCGATAACTTCCAGGGTGGGCTTAGTGATGCCTAAGATGTTTTTCACCGGCACCATGCGAGCCACGGATATCAGCTTCAGGCGATAGCTGCGCATGAAATCTATGTCCTTGTATTTCAATCCTATGAAAGGACGGGGCACAGCGAATTTCAGCACATAGTGTTGCTCGTCGATGGCCATGCTTTGCACCTTGGTGCCCAGGCCCATTTCAAAGGTGAGGTCGCGGGCCGCTCGCTGCTCAGGGGTAAGGATGCGCTCTATGTCAAAGCCCTGGAGAATCGACTCGTGGAGCTCATCGACAGCGCGAGCGTAGATATGCTTCACTTTCAGCTTCTTGAGCATGGCCACCACCTTGATGCTGGCACCGAAGTTTTCGCCAATGGCCACGATTACCAGGTCCACATTGTCAAGGGGAAGCAGTGTAAGAGCGCTTTCTTCAGTGACATCGATCAGGTATACGGTGCTGATATAGTCCTTGATGGCGTCGATGTTGGCCTGTGAATGGTCCACTCCGATTACTTCGTGGCCCATGTCGGTGAGGTCGCGGGCAAGATTGGAGCCGTAGATGCCGAGGCCGATTATTAAGTATCTCATGTTGGTGGTTTGGTGGATTGGTGGTTTGGTGGTTTGGTGAGTTGGTGGGTTGGTGAGTTGGTGGTTAGTTGATGATGATGGAGTCTTTGGGTAGGTGTTCGCTGAGGTCGCGAGTCTTGGCCATGAATCCGGAGAGGAAGGATAGGAGGCCTACGCGGCCGAAGAACATTGCAGTGCACAGCACCACCTTGCTCGCATCGCTGAGCAACGGCGTGGCCCCAAGCGACGAGCCGACGGTGAAAATGGCCGAAATCACCTCGAATATCAATGACTTGGCCCCAATGTGCGGCTCCAGAATCATCTCAAGCACAATATAGCCTACCATGGAAATGGAGGCCAGGGTGATCACAGCGTTGGCGCGGCGCACCGAGGGGATTGTGATCGAGCGCCCGAAGGCTGAGATGCCCTTGTGGCCCTTCACGATCGAGCGCAGATTTAGCAGGATGGCGCCTAAGGTGTTCACCTTGATGCCGCCGGCCATCGACTGCGACGAGCCGCCGATAATCATCTGCACTATCACCAGGAACAGAGTGACATCCAGAAACATGTTCGGATTCACCGAGGCAAAGCCAGCGCTGCGCGGAATCAGCGAGTTGAACACCGACTGCACTACCTTTTTTGTAAACGGCATGCCGGCAAGCGTATTGTCATACTCAAGCCATAAAAATGCCACAGTGGCGACCACAAGGATTGTAGTGGTGGTCACCAGCACAATCTTGGTGTTGAGGTCGAATATGTGCACCGGCATCACTTCGCGCGGAAGGCCACGCAGTTTTCTTATGAGCTTGCGCAAATGAAATTTCAGTATTTCCCTGAAATTCACCAAAATAGGGAATCCGATTGCCCCGGCGAATATCAATACCGATGTCACTACATAAATCCACTGATTGCTATTCATCAGCATGGGATTGCTCATGCCATCGGGCAGGCAGGAAAAGCCTGCGTTGCAGAATGATGACATTGAGTGAAAGGCTGAGAAGAGGATTCGCTGCTGAGTGTCCATGGGCAACGCTTCGGGCAAGGAGAAGAAAACGGCAATTGCCCCCAATACCTCGATGGAAATGGTGAACCCCAACACATACAATAGGGTGGGCACCAGAGCATTCATGCTCTTGGAGTATATGATGTCGCGCAGCAGCAGCTGGTTGTAGATCGATGTGTTGCCAGTGAAGTAGAAGGCGAAGAAGCTGGTGAATGTGATCAATCCCAAGCTCCCCAATTGCACAAGCACTGACAGCATCATCACACCCAGCGGTGTGAAGGTGGTGGGGATGTCTACCGGAGTGAGGCCGGTGATGCACACCGCGCTGGAAGCCACAAACAGGGAGTCGAAATAGGATATGCCGTGATATGTGCATCGCGGGAGCATGAGCACAAACGATCCTATTATGATGAAGAATAGGAAACTTGCGCCCATCAGCAGCGAGGGGTTGGTGTGCCGATTGGGAATGCGGGCCAATGACCAGCAGACATTGACCAGCGAGAAGGCGCCAAGCACCATGAAGAGGTAGCCTGTGCTGTAAAGGATGCTGGCCAGCCAGGGAAGCCACGGATGCGCCGGCTGGGGATATGCCCAGGGCAGCAGCGAAGTGATCATGGCCAAGTCCACAATCCACTTGATGACTCGGCTGCTTTTTATCACTGCTCGGAATCGGAACAGTATTTGGTAAAGGATGCTTGCTATGAAGATGCCCTGAAAGCATCTTAGCATGGCGAACACGACCTTTTGGTCGGCTGTCTTGAGATTGTAGCCTACGTACACGACCAGACAAATGAGACAAGCCACCGAGCAAATGCTGGTGGCTATGTCGAAAGCCCGAGATATGTTGACTATCGTGGACTCAAAATGCGAGTAAAAGAGATTGCGGCGATAACGCCATCTCTTAAGCCGGTATTTCAGCTTGTCAATCATGATCAGCGTATGACAGCCAGGCCGCCCTGCGATGTTTCTTTGTAGAGGCTGGGGATGTCGTGGCCAGTCTGCTTCATCACTTGCACCACGCGGTCAAAGCTTACGGCATGGCGCCCATCGCTGAAGGCTGCGTAGAGGTTGGCATCGAGGGCGCGAGCTGCCGCATAGGCGTTGCGCTCGATGCATGGGATCTGCACCAGGCCGCACACCGGGTCGCAGGTAAGGCCCAGGTGGTGCTCAAGACCCATTTCGGCCGAGTATTCGATTTGCGCGGTGCTGCCACCGAACATCTGGGAAGCAGCTGCAGCAGCCATGGCGCAAGCCACGCCAACCTCGCCTTGGCATCCCACCTCGGCTCCGGATACCGACGCATTGTATTTCACCACATTGCCAAAGAGGCCGGCTGTCGCCAAGGCGCGCAGCACGCGCTCCTCGCTGATGTTTTTGCTTGTATGCAGGTGATAGAGTACTGCTGGCACGATGCCGCAACTGCCGCATGTGGGGGCTGTCACGATTTCGCCGCCTCCGGCATTCTCTTCGCTGACCGCCAAGGCATAGGCATAGACCAAGCCGCGGCTCTTGAGGCTTCCCTGATAGCCCTGGGCATGCATGTAATAGCTGAGAGCCTTGCGGCGTACTCCAAGACCGCCGGGCAGCACGCCCTCTGAGTCGATGCCGCGCAGCACTGCGCTCTTCATCACATTCCACACTTTGGCCAGGAAGTCCCAAATTTCGGGTCCTTCGCTCATATCGACATATTCCCAGAAGCTGGAGCCTGTCTCGGTGCACCATCCCAGGATGTCCTTGATGGTAGTCATGTGGTAGACTTCCGAACCGGCGGTGCGCTCTTCGCCCTCCTCGACTATGTCGCCACCGCCAATCGAATAGGCTGTCATCGACTGGGTGACTTTGCCCTCGGTGTCAAGGGCCTCGAATTTCATGCCATTAGTATGATAGGGGAGCACGATGTCGGGCTGCCAGATGATGTCAGTCGGAGCCACTGGCGTGAGGGTGTCGAGCACCGCCTTGTCGGTAAGGTGGCCTTTGCCCGTAGCCGCCAACGAACCATAAAGAGTGACCTGGAAGCGGGCCGGGCGCCCCACGCGCGTGAGAAAACGCTCGGCTGCCTTGCGCGGCCCCATCGTATGGCTGCTCGATGGCCCAAGCCCTATTTTATATATATCCTTGATGGATTTCATATATTTTCTTTTATTAGGTGTTTATGCCTTGGCTGCGGCTTGTTGACTGCCGTAGGTCTCCTTGACGTTCCATACGGCACATGCGCCAAGGGCCAGAAGCACGCCGGCCACAACCAGCATCCATACAGTCTGTGATGTGCCATTCTCAGCCAGCGGGAAGATTGATAGGATGGCGCCGCCGCAGAGAGCAGCTACAATCTGAGGTATGCAGATGGTGCAGTTGAAGAGGCCCAGATATGTGCCTATGTGCTTGCCGCCAAGAGCATTGGTGAGAATTGTGAAAGGCATTGCGAGCATTGAAGCCCAGGCGCAACCTACCAGCGCGTAGCTGATCGACATCACATAAGGATTGGTGAAGAAGTATATGCTAATGAAGCCAAGAGCACCAATCAGCAGGCTGACTGAGTAGCCCAGACGGCGATTCTTGAACATTGCCAGCACGATTGCCCAGAGCACAGCGGCAATAGCCTGGATGGCCAGCAGCACGCCGTACCAGTCGCCAGCATCCTGATATTCCTTGGAGGCGGCATTCAGCACAGTCTGATAGTGGAAGTCGATGTCCTGGCTGGCAGCGATAGCTGGCAGCTCTTGAGCCTGCACGAAATTCCAAGTGCCCTCAAGTTCGGTGGCGCTGTGAGCCACTGTGAGCGGAAGGGTGGGATCCATGTTGATGAGATTCTCCTCCTGCACGCGGCCTTCGAGCACAATCGGAGTCTGGCCCTGGAAGAGGTTCTTCTCGTGGAAGGTCTCATTGCCTACGGTGATGGCTTCTACCACCTGAGTGGCCGGAGCATGGAAGGCGCGGCCGGCGATGGCATCAGTCGAATATGTCCACATATACAGGAAGGCGGCCCAGCAGAAGAACTGCACCAGACCCACCGTCCAGAATACCTTGGGGGCGTCGGCCAGAATCTTCACGATACCTTCTTTCTTATCCTCGGGACTGGGCTCCATTTTTTCCTCCAGACCATGGTAAGCGGCATATTCCTTGGGGGGCATCTCCTTAACCTTGGCGAAGGTGTAGATCACGCAAAGCAGCAGCACGATGGCGCCAATGTAGAACGACCAGATCACCGTGGCTGGAACCTCGCCCTCGGGCGCGGTGTTCTTGATGCCGCACCATACCAGCAGGATAGGGCAGATGAAGCCTACGAGCGAACCGGCATTGCACAGGAAGCTCTGTATCGAATAGGCAAGACCTTTTTGCTTTTCGTTGACAAAGTCGCCCACAAGCATCTTGAAGGGCTGCATGGCCATGTTGATGCTCGTGTCGAGGAACATAAGCATTATCAAGCCGAAAATAATGGCCGACGATACAGTCAGACCCAGCGATCCTGCATTAGGCAGCAGGCACATCACAATGATTGCCACTGTGGCACCAATCAGCAGGTAGGGGAGGCGGCGTCCAAGACGCGTCCAAGTCTTGTCGGAAAGTGTGCCAATGATAGGCTGCACCACCAAGCCCATAAGCGGCGGCAGGATCCAGAAATAGCTGAGCTGATGCGGGTCAGCTCCAATGGTGGAGAATATGCGGCTCACTTGAGCGCTCTGCAGGGCATAGGCGATTTGTACGCCGAAAAAGCCGAAACTTAAGTTCCAAAGTTTCCAAAAACCGAGGTCGGGTTTGTTTGTCATCGATTGTGGTATTATTATTAGGTTGATCCGTAGTATTTGCAAATGAACTTACAAAGTTAAGAAAAAAAGATGAATCAGTGAGCTCTAACCACGAATTTTTCTTTAAAAAAAGAAAAAATCATGGTAACAGATATAAAAATACGCATAAGAGATAAAAAATTTGGAAATGTTAAAATAAAATGCTAATTTTGCGGTGAAATGCAAATATGAGAAATTTATTATTTTCTGAATGCTAAACCATAGCAACATTTAATTGTTAACATAATAAAGGCAAAATTTTTGCTTTCATAAAAAGATGTAATGAAGAAATCAACTATTTGGATATTAACGTTTTTAATGGCTGTGGCATTTGTTGGCCTTTTTTGCATGCAAATGTTTTATTTGCATAGCATGGTCAATATGCGTTACGAGCAGTTTTCCGAGGGGGTTAGGCAAAGCCTTTACGCTGTCTCTCAGCGACTTGTGCGTCAGGAGACACGCTATTTCCTTGATGAGAGCGTAAGCCAGGTGTCATCTTCCTATTCGAGCAACCTTACAGGCACCGCCAACTCTCCACAGCTCGACGGCCTGAAATTTTCATTCACATCAAGCACCGGATTGGAAGCGGACCTCACCATCAAGGGCGATCCCACCCAGATCAACCGCCTCCAGAGCAACAACGGCCATGCCGGGCGCCAGCAGTACCAAACTGTCCGCGACGAGGTGCGTGACCGCTATCGCCAGCAGAAGGGCATCATCGACGAAGTCATTGTCAACATCATAGCGCAGAGCAGCGTGCGACCCATCAACGAGCGCGCCGACTCGGCTACCGTGTCTACTTTCCTGCGCGAGGAGTTGGACACTCTGGGCCTCAAGGTGCCTTTTGAATTCGCCGTGGTCAACCGCTCGGGCACAGTGCTTTACCGCACTGAAGGGTATTCGGCCACAAGCACAGATAGGGACAACATGTTTGTGCAAGCCCTCTTCCCCAATGACCCGCTCGACAAGCAGACTTATCTCAAAGTATACTTCCCCACGAAGAACGACTACGTATTCTCCACGGTGTCGTTCATGTATCCATCGATTGCCTTCACGGCAATCCTGCTGGTGGTGTTTGTGATTACCATCGTGCTGGCATTCCGCCAGAAGAAGCTTTCCGAGATGAAGAATGACTTCATCAACAACATGACCCACGAGTTCAAAACTCCCATATCGTCGATATCCCTGGCGGCGCAGATGCTCAATGACCAGACTGTGCGCAAGTCGCCCACAATGCTCCAGCAGATCTCCACCGTGATCAACGATGAGACCAAGCGACTGCGCTTCCAGGTGGAGAAAGTGCTGCAGATGTCGATGTTTGACCGGCAGAAAGCCACCCTCAAGCTTGAGGAGGTCGATGCCAACTTGGCTATTTACAATATTGTAAACACCTTCAAGTTGAAGGTGGAAAAATATGGAGGCAAGATCACAGCCCAGCTCGATGCCATGGATGCCATCGTGAATGTGGATGAAATGCATTTCACCAATGTGATCTTCAACCTGCTCGATAACGCTGTTAAATACCGCGACGACGAACGTCCGCTCAACTTGCTGGTAACCTCGCGCGACCTCCCCGGCGAGCGTCTCGAGATTACCGTGCAGGACAATGGCATAGGCATCCGCAAGGACGACCTTAAGAAGATATTCGAAAAGTTTTATCGCGTATCCACAGGCAACCTCCACGATGTGAAGGGCTTCGGCCTGGGCCTGGCTTATGTGCACAAAATGATACATGAGCTTGGCGGCGAGATTACTGTGGAGAGCGAACTGCATGTAGGAACAAAATTTATAATCATATTACCACTCTCAAAAAACTGAAATTATTATGGAAGACAGAATGCGCATCCTGCTTTGTGAGGACGATGAAAACTTAGGCATGCTCTTGCGAGAGTATCTGCAGGCCAAAGGTTTCAACGCAGACCTCTTCGCTGATGGCGAAAGTGGCTACAAAGCATTCTTGAAGGGCAAATACGACATCTGTGTCCTCGATGTCATGATGCCGAAAAAGGACGGCTTCACCCTTGCCCAGGAAATACGTACAGTTAACTCTGAAGTGCCTATAATCTTCCTTACAGCCAAATCACTCAAGGAAGACATTCTCGAAGGATTCAAGATCGGCGCCGACGACTACATCATCAAACCTTTCTCGATGGAAGAGCTGGTATTCCGCATTGAAGCCATTCTCCGCCGCGTCAAGGGCAAGAAGGGCAAGGAGATCACGATGTACAAGATCGGCCGCTTCACATTCGATACACAGAAGCAAGTGCTCATGGTCGATGACAAGATCACCAAGCTTACCACCAAGGAGAGCGAACTCCTGAGCCTGCTCTGCGCACATGTCAACGAGATCCTCGAGCGCAATTTCGCTCTGAAGACCATTTGGATCGACGACAATTACTTCAACGCGCGCTCTATGGATGTCTACATCACCAAGCTGCGCAAGCACCTCAAGGACGATCCTTCGATCGAGATCATCAACATCCACGGCAAGGGCTACAAGCTCATCGCCCCCGAAATCGAAGGCCACAAATAAAGAGTTCAATGCCCACAAAAACAGCGCCCTCCCGATCGGGAGGGCGCTGTTTTTGTGGGGCGGAGTTTACTATTGTGAGATTCTGCCGGTGGCCTTCAGGTAGGTGGCTCGTGCCAGACAATAGGATCCGTAAGCCTCGGAATACTGATCCTGGGCTTGCCGATAGAGGGTCTGCGCGTCGAGCAGGTCGGTGACATTGCTCACACCCACTTGGTAGTAATTTTCATTCAGGCGCAGATTCTCAGTGCTCTGCTCGATGCTCTCATGCGAGATCTCAAGCTTGCGATAGGCCGCTGTAAGATCGTCCCAGGTGTTTTGCATGTTGATCTCGAGCATCTGGGTGAGATCGTCCTGCTGGGTGCGCGCATTGGCCTCGGCTATGCGGTTCTGCTTGATTTTATGGCTTCCGCCCCACCAAGCGCTAAGGGGTATATTGATTGACAGCATGATGGCTCCGAAATTGTGGCGCTGGCTGAAAAGGTCGTCATAGAACCATCCGGCACCGACACCCACCGTAGGCAAGTTCTCGCCCACCGCCATTTTGGTGCGCAGCGAAGCAGCTTTCACCTGCGCTCCTAATAACTGATAGTCGGGAGTGGTCACTACAGCCGCCGAGGGGTCAATGAACAGATCGGAAGGGTAAGGGGGCAATGTCTCGGTGACCTCATCGCCAGTGACATCGATGCGCTCGCCGTCATGGCCGATGTATTGGGCCAAGAGGTTGCACGAAAGGGCAATCCCGTTGTCAAGGTCAACCATCATGGTGCGCAGCTCGTTGCGGCGCAGCTGCACCTTGAGCAGCTCGTTGCGGAGGAGCACGCCAGCATCCACAGCCACGCCCACTTGATATTCAAGCGTGTCGACCATTTGCATCACAGTGGTCAGCGTACGTTTCTTAGACTTAAGCGTCACGATTTGCCAATAATACTGCTCAGCGGTGAGCAGCACCTCGTCGACTGCGCTCTGCTTTTCCAGGTCAGCGGCTTCTTCGCCGACATGTGCCAGACGATTGCCGTTGACAATCTGTCCGCCGGCGAATACTGGCTGAATCGCTGTGATAGAGCCGCTCCAACCCTTCTTTATGATGCCGATGGTGCCTAAGGGGAAATTCCCGAGTTCAGGGATATAATCGCCAAGGTTGGGCAGTGTGTATTGAAGCACATCCTTGTTGGACCGGAATCCGATCCAGTTGCCGTCGATTGTCGGGAAATATTTGGTAAAAGCTTCTCGGCTCACTTCGCGGGCCTGCTCGGCTTTGCCATCGGCTATTTTCACCTTGGCATTGTTTTGCACTGCCAATTCCCGACATTCGGCCAAAGTATAGACAGTGGGGTTGCCGCTATCCTGAGCCTGAGCCCAGGATGCCACGGCGCCTGTCAGAATTGCTGCTATGATGTAGGGTTTCATTTTGACGTAGTATTTTGAGTCGATGTATTTGCGGATTGGGTGGCAGCCTCCATTGAGGGATCCGGTGGGAAGTTAGGAGTAGGGGCACCAAAGGGAGGCTCGAAATTCTTCTTGCCCGAGAATTTCCACAGCATCACCGGGATCACCGTCAAGGTGAAGACCATGGTAAGCGGTGTGCCGAAGAAGATCACGGTGCCCATTGGTTGCCAGAGGCCGCTTGTGCTGATCACCATCGGGAGCACGCCCATGGTGGCTGCCGACGAGGTGAGGAAGATGGGGCGCATGCGTCGCTTGGCGCTTTCGAGGCTGGCATCGCGGTTGTTGAGCTGGTCTTGGCCCTGAAGCTGCTCGGCATAGTCGATCATGATGATGGCGTTGCGCACCAGGATGCCCATAAGCGAGATTAGGCCCAAGGTTACCGTCAGGCTGATTGGGAGCCCCATGATAATCAAGCCAAGCACCATGCCTGGCAGTGTCAGCAACAGGCTTATCAGCAGGATGAACGAGATGCCCACCTGCTTGTAGTGGAGCAGGATGATGAAGAATATGATCACCACGGCTATCGCTAGGGCCATCATGATGCTTGGCAGGTAGTCGAAAGTGTTCTCGTATTCGCCGCCATAACTGATGGTTACATCATCGGGAAGGTCCATCTTCTTGATTTCCTTATCTATGGCGTCGTTCAGACGCAGGGCGTTGAATCCGCGTTCGTTCTCAGCAATCAGCGTAATGGTGGGTATGCCGTTGTAATGGCCGATGAGGCCCGGATTCCACTCTGGCTTTACGTTGGCAAACTGGCTGAGAGTGGTGTTGGCGAATTCGAAGACAGGTATTTTCTCATCGCGCAGCTGGCTCACAGCGCTATGGTTGGCTTTGTCAGTTTTCACCACCACATCGAGGCCGTAGTCGCCTTCCCACACTGTGGCGATGGGCAATCCAGAACTATATCGCATGGCTAATGTGGCCTCGGTGAAGAGGTTGTTGAGGCCCATGCGCGATGCCTTAGCCACATCGGGTTCTACCTTGGCCGCTACGAGCGGAGTGTTGGTGTCAGGTCGCACCAGGCGCAGTCCCGGGATCTCGTGCATAGCTTTGAGAATGGTGTCTGACACCTGTTGCAAATGGGCGAAATTCTCCCCGCTCACCTTCACCATAATGGGATAGTCGGCATCGGAATAGCTGAGCTGCTTGAAGCGGCAGTATGCCTCCGGGAAATAACTTTCAAACTTTGGCGTGTATTCGTTGAGCAGATCTATAGTGGCCGACTGGCTTACGGTGTTCACAATGAATTGGGCATAGTCGGGTCCGCCAACCTGGGGCGCGTAAGTGGTCTGGAAGCGAGGCGATGAACAGCCATGGAACACGGCCACCGACACCACTCGCTTATCCTTGCGCAGCATGTCGCTCAGGCTGTCAGCCACTATGTCGGTCTTTGCCAGGGCGGAGCCTGAGGGGAGATAGATCTCTACGGCAAACTGATTGCGCTCGGCAATCGGCATCAGTTGTATTTCTGTGGTGAGAAGGTACCAAACGCTGACCACCACTGAGGCGATGCCCACTGCCAAGGTGGTCTTCGGCCAATTGAAGCAGAGGTCGACCAGCTTGTTGTACCATTTCTGCAGCGATACGAAGAAAGAGAATTTCTTCTTGCCTGAGGCTACAGCTTCCTGCTCCATCTTATAGATGGGCTTCTTGATGAGCTTGATTTGCAGGTAGGGTACCAGCACCTCGGCTATGCAAAGCGATACAAAGAGGATGATGGTCAGAGCCCACGGGAAGTCAGTAATGAAGTCGCGGAACATGCCCGTAAGGGTGAGCAGGAATGGGAAGAAGGTGATCGAGATTGCGCATGTGGCGCTAAAGATGGCCTTGAGGAATTCCACTGCTGAGCGGTAAGCGGCAGTGGGATGATCCATGCCATCGGATATCAGCTCCACATAGTTGTCGATGATCACCACCGAGTTGTCCACGATCATGCCCAATGACACAATCAAGCAGGCGAGTGTCACTGTGTTGAGCTCTATGCCCAAGGCATAGAAGATGCCCAGCGATATGAAGATCGTGATGGGGATTGTGGCGGCTGCGATCAGGGCCACGCGGATAGGAAGCAGGAGCATGATCACTACCACCACAGCGATGATGGCTATGAGCAGCTCAGTCAGGAAGTTGTTGACGCTGCTGTTTACCACTTCTGGCTGGTCGGTGATGGTGAAGATGTCCACACTTTCGGGGATTTCGGTCTTGAATTGCTCCATCACCTTGTTCACTTCCTGGCCCATCACCACCACATTGTGGCCTTCCTTGATGGATATGCTCAGCAGCAGTGATTTGGCATTGTTGTTGGTGATGTAGGAGGTAGGTTCAGGATATTCCTTGACCACTCGGGCCACATCGCCAAGCCGCACCACATTGCCGTCGGGGGTGGACATTACGATGAGATTCTCCACATCGTACTGCGAGTTGACTGAGCGCTCCACATAAATAGGGGTGGTGTACCATCGGCCCTTGAGTTCGCCCCCGGTGGTGTTGAAGCCTTGGTTGAAAAGCTCCACGGCCAGAGTATTTTCCTTTATTCCGTAATGGGCAAGGCGATCGTTGTCGACATATATGGCGATTTGTTCTTTTTGCTTGCCCACCACCTCCATCTCGCCTATGCTCTCGATTGGGCGCAGGCGATCTTTGAGGTCGTCGACGATGTTGCCGAGTTCGCGGTATGTCTTGTCATTGCTGGAGATGGAGATTAGCAGCGACGAGGTGTCGCCAAAATCGGTAAGGGCCTCCACGGCCAGTACGCTCGATGGCATGTTGGCCTTGGCGTTGGAGAGGTCAATTTGGAATTTGTTCCAGAATGGCTTGCTGTCGTTGACATTATTGTCAAGCTCCACAAACACAATCACCATTCCCGATGTGCATCGCGAATGGGTCTTCTTCTTGTTCACCTCCTTGTAACTGAAGATATAGTCTTCGAGGGGTTTGAGCACTTCGTTGGCCATTTGCTCTGGGGTGGCTCCGGGACACACGGCCACCACCAAGCCTTCGCGCACTGTAAAGCTCGGAAACTCATTCTTGTTCATTTCCTTGAGCGCGAATATGCCAAAAGCTACCAATGCTGTCACGCATAGGATCACGAGCTTATGGTATCGCAAACCGAATGCTACGATGCCTTGGCGTGCTCCTACTACCTGGGAGATTATGGTCTTGGCGGTTTTGTTGAGATCTGCCATGGCTATCGGGTTTAATGTATGATTTCTATGCGGGTGCCTTCACTTACTTTTTGCAGTCCCTCCACGATGATCGAGTCGGAGCCCACGTCGCGGGGATCGACTATGATGCCGTCATCATTGAGGCCTTCTATGGTTACGATCTTTTTCTCAGCCTTGCCATCGCGGGCAATCCATATGAAATTTTGGTTGTCAGCGTCAAGCAGGACAGTGTTGATGGGGAGCACAACGGCTGCCACGGTGGAGTCGTTGCGCAGGCGCACATCGCAGATCATGCCGGGTAGCAGCTTGGCGTCGGGGTTGGGCACTGTCACTTTCACATCGTAGGCTCGCGATAGGGAATTGGCTGAGACTCCGCGCTCGGTCACCACGCCGGTATATGGGGCATCGCCTACGGCCGAAACAGTCACTTGGGCCTCCTGACCGGGAGTGATCGATTGTATCTCAGTCTCGGGTACTGAGATGTTGACTTTGACATCGCCAATGCTTACGATTTTCACAACCGGCACCCCGGGAGCCGCATTCATGCCGGCGTCCATGTATTTCTGTGCCACATAGCCTGAGGCTGGCGCATAGAGCTTGGCATCGTCCAGGGCTTTGCGGGCGATGGCCTCGGCGCTTTGGGCTTGGCTGAGGGTGTTTTGCACCTCCACCCATTGCATGTCAGGCAGGGCATTGGCGTCATGGAGCTTTTTCATGCGGTTATAGGCGTCCTGGGCTTGGTTAAGGGCTGATACGGTGATGTCGTGGGCGTTGCGCAGGGTGGCGTCGTCGAGCACGGCCAGCAACTGGCCCTGAGCCACGCGGTCACCTTCGTTGACATATATCTGGCGAATAGTGCCAGTAGCTGAGAAACTGAGGCTCGACCCGCTGCTTTCTTCAACAGTGCCGCTATAGATGCGGCTCATTGTCATCTGTGAAGGCTCAGCCACCATAGCTTTCACCTTAAGGGGAGGGGCCACAGTGGCTTCCTTCTTTTGGTGACAGCTGCTCAGGCATAAGCATGCACACATTGCAATGGCAATAAGGTTGAAACGTGTCATAATATCTTGCATTTAGGATTGCTAATTATTTATTATAATAGTAACAATCATAAATGCAAAAAAGTTAATTCATAGGACAGAAAGAGATTAAGCCCCGGCTGCGCAGTGGCAGCCGGGGCTTAATTATGGATTTGTTGAGTGGTAGGGGAGTATTACTCTTCGTCCTCTTCGCGCATGTTGTGGAAGACATTCTGCACGTCCTCGTCCTCTTCGAGCTTTTCGAGTAGCTTGTTGATGGCTTCGCGAGCTTCGGGTGTAACGTCCTTGAGGTCGTTGGGGATGCGCTCAAACTCGGCGCTTACGATCTCAAAGCCATTGTCTTCGAGATATTTCTGGATGTTGTTGAATTCCTCGAATGCTCCGTACAGCACGATGCCCTCGTTGCCGTCATCGTCGATTACATCCTCTTCGAGTTCGTCAACTCCGTAGTCGATGAGCTCCAGTTCGAGATCGTCGAGGCTGATTCCGTCCTTCGGGCGGATTTTGAACACGCTCTTGTGGTCAAAGAGGAATGTGAGCGAGCCCTGGGTGCCCAGGCTGCCGCCGTGCTTGTTGAAATAGCTGCGCACGTTGGCTACGGTGCGTGTGTTATTGTCAGTGGCTGCCTCTACGAAGATGGCGATGCCGTGGGGGCCGTATCCTTCGTAAGTGATCTCCTTGTAATCGCTGGCATCCTTGTCGGTTGCCTTCTTGATGGCGCGTTCTACGGTGTCCTTTGGCATGTTGGCTGCCTTTGCGTTCTGCATCAGCACGCGCAGACGCGGATTCGAGTCGGGATCAGGACCGCCAGCCTTGGCAGCGATAGTGATTTCCTTGCCGATGCGGGTAAATGTGCGCGACATATTGCCCCATCTTTTCAGTTTTCTTGCTTTGCGATATTCAAACGCTCTTCCCATATTTTGTGTTTTTGTGTTGTAGTGGGTTGGTGATTTTGTGGGTTTATAGGTCGGTTAGCGGAGCTCAGCGCCAAGCTTCTTTTGCAGATTGGCGATGATTTTGGCCATTGTCTTTTCAATGTCCTTGTCCTGGAGAGTCTTCTCCGGATCCTGGAGAGTGAGGGCAATGGCATAGCTCTTCTTTCCGGCTGGCAGCTTGTCGCCTTCGTATACGTCGAAGAGAGTCACGCTGCGCAACAGCTTGCGCTCTGCTTCGCGGACAGCAGCCTCGATCTGCTCCATGCTTATGTTGGCATCGATGAGCAGAGCCAAGTCTCGCTTCACGGGCATGGTCTTGGGCAGTGGTGAGAATGTGACCTTGCGCTGGAGTGCCAGCTTCACCAAGTCGGTCCAATTGAGCTCGGCGTATACGACCTGCTGCTTCACATCGCAGAGCTTGGCCACGCCGCGATTCACGATGCCCATCACGCCCAGTTGCTTGCCAGCCTTGGTGGCAATCTCCAATGAAGCGTCGAAGAGGTCGCTTTCGCCCGGCTTCAGAGTAATTTCGCGGCTGCTGATGCCTAAGCGGGCGAAGATGTTGGCCACAAAGCCCTTGAGATCGAAGAATGTGGCATCCTCAGCCGGTCGGGCCCAGTTGCCCTGGCGTGTGCTTCCGCATAGCCACAGACCCAGACGCGCGCTCTCGCTATAGGGAGCCAGCGGCTTTTCTGCCGTGGGCAGAAGCTCGGGGTTGAGGAAATAGACATTGCCAAATTCATACAGCATCAGGTCAGGATACTTGCGGTTGACATTGTGCATGATTGTCTCCAGACCGCCAAAAAGCAGAGTCTGACGCAACACGCTGAGATCCTGGCTCAGAGGATTGAGCAGGCGCACGCAGTGGTCGAGAGGCAGAGTCTTGAGGTTGGCGTAGTATTTTTCTGCCGAGAGTGAATTGTTGAGGATTTCATTGAAGCCGGCACCGGTGAGCTGATTGGCGATAGTGCGGCGCAGGTCTTCAGCTGCATCTGTAGTAGTCTTGAATGACAACGATGAATGCACCGCATTGGGCATTTCCACATTGTTGTAGCCGTAGATGCGCAGGATGTCCTCGATCACATCGCATGGGCGCTGCACATCCACGCGATAGGTAGGCACGCGCAGACTCAGCTTGTCGCCTTCGCGGCTGGCTGTCTTGATCTCCAGCGAGTCGAGAATCTTGTCGATTTCCTCCTCGGGGATATGCTTGCCAATGAGATCGGTTACCTCCTTATAGGTGAGCTCCACGTCGAACGGCGGGAAGTCCTTCTCCTTGACATCCTGCCAGTCGCCTACGATTTCGCCTCCAGCGATGTCGAGCACCAGCTGGGTGGCAATCTTCAGGGCATGCAGGCAGCCATTGGGGTCGACGCCGCGCTCGAAGCGGAACGATGAGTCGGTGCTCAGGCCATGGCGGCGCGCTGTCTTGCGCACGCGAGTGGGGTTGAAGTATGCGCTCTCCAGAAAGATGGTTGTGGCGCTTTCGGTCACGCCCGATTCCAAGCCGCCGAACACGCCGGCGATGCACATGGGCTCATCGGCGTTGCAAATCATCAGGTCGCGCTCGTCGAGCTTGCGCTCCATGCCATCGAGGGTCACAAACTGGGTGTCCTTCGGGCATGTGCGCACCACGATCTTGCCGCCCTTGATCTTCGATGCGTCGAAGCAGTGCATAGGCTGGCCCAGGCCGTGGAGTATGTAGTTGGTGGCGTCCACTATATTGTTGATGGGATGCATGCCGATGGCGGTAAGGCGCTCTTTGAGCCACTTGGGGCTTTCCTTCACGGTGACACCCTTGATGGTCACGCCGCAATAGCGCGGACAGCCCTCGCGGTCGTCGACCTCCACCTTGATGGCCTCGCTCGAAGGCTCGAGTTTCATATCCATCACAGGCATGCTGTATTGCTCGTAGTGAGCCTTGACTGGCTTGGCATGGGTGGTGAGGTAGGCTGCCAAGTCGCGTGCCACACCATAGTGGCTGGCTGCGTCGATGCGGTTGGGAGTGAGATCGACCTCCAGCACGTAATCGTCGGAGAGGCCGTAATACTCTGAGGCCGGGGTACCCGGAGCGGCCGCATTGTCTTCCAGGACGATAATGCCGGCATGGCTGGTGCCCACTCCGATTTCGTCCTCGGCGCATATCATGCCGAATGATTCGGTGCCGCGAATCTTGGACTTCTTGATTTGGAATTCTTTGTCGCCATCGTAGAGGGTGGTGCCCACGGTAGCCACAACCACTGTCTGGCCGGCTGCCACATTGGGCGCGCCGCACACGATTTGTGTGGCTTTGCCATCGCCTAAGTCAACTGTGGTGATGTGAAGATGATCGCTGTCGGGATGGTCCACGCATGTAAGCACTTTGCCGATCACTATTCCGCGCAAGCCTCCACGGATTGACTCTACGCGCTCTACGCTGCCTGTCTCCAGGCCTATTGATGTGAGAGCTGCTGCTAATTCATCGGGTGTAAGATCGAAATCGATGTATTGCTTCAGCCATTTATAGGATATATTCATCGTATGGAATTTTGAAGTGCAAATTTACGAAAAATCTCTCATTTATTGCATAATATGCGAGAAAAAATGTAAATTTTGGTTGCTTGGAGGGTCAAGCCCTTGTCAAGTGTCCCTCTAAATGCTTATCTTACGACGACTTCGTCGATGAACATGTAGGGCCTTCCGCCATAGCCGTCATGTGTGGGCGGGAAGTCATGGCAGGGATCAATTGCTATGCGAGCATAGCGAGTGGTGACCGGGCTGAACTCCACTGTATATTCTCTGATGGCTTTAGTCTCCGGATCTGTTTCCTCCGGGTATTCTTTTTCTGCTATGGTCACGAAGTTGGCTCCATCGTCGCTAACCTCCACCGCTATGCGCCGGCATCCTGAAATCCATGAGGGCAGGTCGACAAGACATGAAACCAATGCGCTCGAAATCTCTTCCGGATTTTCAAAATCGATGGTTAGCGATGTGCCGCCTCCTACGAAGCCAAGCCATTCACCCGATCCGAAATTAAGTTTGCCTCGGATGCCATCGACCAAGGTGATTTTCCCATCATACGCATAGCGAGGCGATTCGAGATAGGTAGGGTCGAGCTCAACATTGCGGTATGAAGACTTGCCGAAATCGAATTGGCGAATCGTTGGAGCGACAAGGTCAGCCCTGGCATCTCTTATAGTGCTTGCGCAAAGGGTTGATGTGAAATCGATTAGCAGTGGATCGGTGTAGAGAAGGCTTTCCTGGGTTGGCACTGTGCCATCGAGAGTGTAACGAATAGGGGAACCATCGACGTTGGTCAGTGTCACTTCCACGCTTCTCTGCTCAGGAAGACGCGTCATCTGGGCATGCACGTCGTAGAGGTGATTGCTGTAGGTGTAGCCAAGGCGCTGATAAAGAGCCATCAAATGCTGCAAGGCAGGCAGGAAGGCTTGGAACTCAGGCTCATCTTGGCCCCGCCATTGCACTTCGCTCAAGGCTGCCAGGCGCGGCAGGATCATGTATTCGGCATGCTGGGGTGTTGCCACGCTTTCAGTCCAGAGATTGGCTTGCGCGCCAATAACCGCCGAGGCTTCATCAGGCGTGAGGCCATTGACTGGATTGAAGGCATACACCTTTTCCACAGGTATGTAGCCGCCGAATGCTCGGGGTTCGCTTTCGGTATTGGCTGTCTGATAATAGTCGAAATAGCAATGGCTGCCAGGGCACATCACCACCTGGTGACCTCGCTCATGGGCTACGACGGCGCTCTTGGGATTGCGCCAAATCATTATGACAGTGGAGTCGGGCAGGGGATCGCCATCGAGCACCTCGTCCCAGGCGATCATGCGGCGCCCATGTTGCGATAGCCTCTGTGCAATTGCTTGCATGCCATGCGATTGCAGTCTTTGCTCAGCTGTGGGGCCATTGGTAACCGACACCAACTCTTCATCTTTGATCACTTGCTGGCATCTTGGGCATGCTTTCCATCGGGTCGGGGACACCTCGTCACCTCCCATGTGAATCAATTCTGAGGGGAAGATTTCCACCAACTGATCCACCACATCATTGATGAAATCGTAGGTGCGTTCATTCCCCAAACACAGCACATTGCCGGTGGCGCCCCACACGGGATCTATCCGTTGCTCGCCCACACACGACAATTCGGGATAAGCCTGAATCGCTGCCGCCATGTGGCCGGGCATGTCGATCTCGGGCACCACTGTGACATATCGCTCGGCAGCATATTCCACGATTTCTCGTGCATCGTCCTGGGTGTAGTGGGGAATGCCTTCGGTAAGACGCGGCCAGCCGTCGATCTCGAGCCTGAAGCCTTGGTTGTCGCTCAGATGCCAATGAAACACATTAAGTCCGTGCAGAGCCAGGATGTCGATGTATTCCTTGATGAATTCTTTTGGGAAAAAGTGGCGGCTGACATCGAGATGCATCCCTCGATAGGGATATGCGGGAGCATCGGATATTTTCACGGCGGGGAGCAATATAGTGTCGGCTTGCGTAACATCGAGAGGCAGGGATTTTCTCAGTGTCTGTATGGCTCGGAACACTCCCTCGGGCCCCGGAGCGACGATGGTGATAGCAAGAGAGTCCACTTCAATGGAGCAGTCGGGCCTTTCTGCGATCCTGAGATATATGGCTGGAGCGGCTGTGCTTTCCGCGCTTGGGGAAAGACGAAGCCCGGTAAGCTGCTCCGTAAAGTCGGCCAGAAATTGAGCATTGCGCTCCATCAATGAGTCGCCTTCCGGGAACACGATCCGAGTGCCTTCAGCAAGGGTGAAGGGAGCCCCCTGAGTCAACTCAATGCTGACGGGCGAGGGGATGGCCCAAGAGTAATCGGCTTGTACTTGTCGGGCTGAGCCATAGGCCATAAAGGCTAATGCCAGCGTAACGGTCAAAATTTTTTTCATCTTCATCGCAATTGGAATGCAAATTTAGTGATATTTTTTTGAAAATTGGGGAAAAGTTGCTAACTTAGCACGTCCGTTCTACTGTCTGTTCACACTAACTCAATTTCACATGAAAAGACTTTTCTTTCTTATCACATTCGTAGGGATGCTACTCATGCCTAAGGGGAGCTTGGCTGCATCCTTGGAACTCACAATACATGTCGACGAGCCTGGCACTCTGCTTGACTTGATCAAGGCCCAGACCGACAACTTGGCTGATGTGACAACCCTCAATGTCAGCGGCAGCATCAATGATGCTGATCTCGCCGACATCCGCACATCGCTAAGATTTCTTAATTATCTTGATCTTAAGGAAACTGACCTTACAGTTTTCCCGGAAAAATGCTTTTATGAAAAGACAGCCCTGCGGGAGATCGTTTTTCCAGAACCTCTTGCCACGATAAAGGATTATGCTCTATACGGCTGCATACATCTGCAGAAAGCGACCTTTTCCAACAATCTGAATTCCATAGGCAAGAGCGCGTTTGAATATTGCCCAAAGCTACCGGAAGTTAATTTCCCAGCCTCTCTGACCTCAATAGCCTATAGGGCTTTTTACGATTGTGATGAATTGACGGAGGTCACACTCAACGAGGGATTGACCAGTCTTAGCGGATCTGCATTTGGTAGTTGCGATAATTTGAAAGTAGTGACCTTGCCATCGACTCTTGCGGCGCTATCAGAGAGCTTTGCCAACAATCCGAATCTTCATACCGTAAATTTAGCCGAGGGATTGGTCAGAATTAACGATAAAGCCCTGTCTTATTGTCCGAAACTATGCAACTTTGAATTTCCGTCTACCCTATATTATATTGGAGAATCTGCCTTTTTGGGAGATGAGGCCATCGAGAAAGTGGTTTTCAATGAGGGTCTTTATGAAATTGACAGGTATGCATTTGCGAATTGTACGGGCCTTAAAGAGGTGACCTTCCCATCCACTATAAATAATTTCAAAAAGGATTGTTTTCTTGGCTGTACCAATCTGGAAATAATCACATGCCATAGCTTGGAGCCTCCTTATGTGCATTATTATGTAGGCGATGTGTATAAGCTGCCAGGCACCACCCTCTATGCTCCGGCAGTGTCGATCGATACTTATGAGAATCGTGAGCCCTGGAGCATGTATCCCAACATAGAGCCTATCGATTATTGGCCAGCAGCCGCCACAATATTGGATTATGTGCATATCGATGCCGACATGGTGAGCCAGGATTACAAACCAGATATCTGCCTTGACCACAATGAACTGACTCAGCCATGGAAGTTCGGCCGATTGCAGATCGACGGTTCGGCCCCATTCCATATCGGCAGTTTCAAAGCGTCGTGGATGCCTGGTTACAGCCATCTCAATAGCTGCGATTGGCTGCAGGGCACCACGGCTTATGGAATGGTGCAAGCCGAGGGCCCGGTTGATGCAGAGTCATTTTCGTTGGATTTCTATTCGTCTGACGGCATTTGGTGGCCTCTCTGTTTCCCATTCGACGTAAAAGTTTCCGACATTGTGGGTCTCTCCAACGGGCAGAATCATTTCGCGATCCGTGGATATAACGGACAAAAACGTGCTGAGTCGAAATTCGACGAGACTTGGGTGAGAATGACTTCCGACAGCGTGCTGCACGCTGGTCAGGGCTATATCCTCCACACCTATCTGGATGATGAGGACGGATGGATGGGCGATACCAAACTGCGATTCACCCCGGTGGATAATGAAAAGAAGAACAATTTCTTCGCTTTCGCACCAGTGATCGTCGCTCTTACGGAATATCCAAGCGAGTTTCCGCATAATCAAAGCTGGAGCTTCATAGGCAATCCTTATCCATGCTACTATGACATCCGGTATTTGGGATGGTCAGCGCCTCTTACGGTTTGGGACGCGGTGGGCCGCACCTACGTTTCGGTAAGTCCGCTCGACGACAAGTATCTGCTGGAGCCATGTCAGGCTTTCTTCGTACAGGCTTCTGCCGACATGAGCGAGGTGGTGTTCGATCCGGCCGGACGAGTGTTGGAAAATCCGCTTAACTATATCTATGGAGAAGATTATTTCG
>CAYTXF010000004.1:0-52454 GCA_964440745.1 uncultured Bacteroides sp. | reverse complement strand
CTCAGCGCGTTTCTGGGCCTACCCTACAAAACGGAGTGCAAATTAAGCAATTTTTCCCCACATGACAAAATTTTTCTTGCTCATTTGCAGCTAATAACCTCAATTTCAGCCAAAAATTTATACTTTATTAGCAATTCGACAAACACTGGTTTGACACAGTGTGATGTCTATTGGTCGAGAGGGACAAAATCGGAGGCTGGGTGGAGGCACCAGGGGCAAACAAAGTCGGCGGGGAGGGGATCGCCTTCGTAGACATAGCCGCAGACAGTGCAAACCCATCCCTTCTTCTTTTCAGGCTTGGGCTTGGGCTTGATGTTTTCCTGGTAGAAAGCATAGGTGACAGAGCGCTCATCGGGCTTGAGCACTTCGGCCTCTTCCACATCGGCGATGAAGAGGGTGTGGGTGCCAAGGTCGATTTCCTGGCACACTTTGGCGCTGATATAAGCGTTGGTTTGGTCGGTGAGATAAATCAATCCGTTAGCGCTGCGTGCATATTCGATGCCAATCATCTTGTCTGCCTCGCGGCCGCTTACAAAGCCCCAATGCTTGAAGGTGTCGAACTTTGCCAATTCGCTGAGGATGGATACATTGAAGAGCCCTGTGGCTTTTATCATATCATGAGTGAGATGAGCCTTGTTCACTGTGACACTGATGCGCAGAGGGGTATCGGTGACTTGCTGCACTGTATTCACAATACAGCCATTGTCTCTTTCCACATCATTCTCTTTGGCTCGAGCTGTGAGCACAAACAGCCCATAGCTCAATTTAAACATTGCTTTCTGGTCCATATCAAATACTATATTACTATAATGCAAAAGTAATAAATTCATCTAAGATACATAATTTTAGGACACTCCAAAACACCGTTTTTAACATAATTTCACAAATTGTTTAATGAGGGTGTGTCATAATGCACATTACCTTGCGAATCCCAGCGGGATTCTTTCAAATAGATAGGGAAATCCCCTAAAATAATCAAAAATTGGCACCACAGGTGCCAATTTTTGATTAAAAAGAGATAATCTTGTATCTATTTGGAAGAACCCCTACGGGGTTCCCTGAGGAAAGCCTATTATGACACACCCTCAGGCCTAAAATAATAAAAGAAACTTGAAATGGAATTTGTGGTACACCAAAAGGTGGTCCACCATTTGGTGTACTAAAGAAAAATTTGTATCTTTGCACTTGTAAATTAGAATTTTATGAGCAAAGTATTTGTTTATGGCATGGCTGTCCAAGGTGACAATTTCACAGACCGTGAAAGAGAGACCCATAGATTGAAGTTGAATTTTGAGAATGGAATGAACACTATTCTCATTTCTCCTCGTCGCATGGGCAAGACCTCGGTGGTAAAGAAAGCCATATCGTCTATGAAGGATAACACTGATGTTATCACCATATATTTGGATATATATGATTGTCGGAGTGAATATGATTTCTATAACAAATTTGCCGCCGCGATTATTCAGCAAACATCTTCTACAGCCGAGAAATGGCTTGAAAACGCCAAAACATTCCTTTCTCGCATAACGCCTAAAATTGCGATGAGCGGATTGGGTCCCAACAATGAATTTGCATTGTATTTGGGACTAACCCCTGAAACTCATACACCAGAAGAAATTCTGAACTTGCCTGAGGCTGTAGGGAAAAAGCGCGGCAAACAAATAGTGATCTGCATTGATGAATTTCAACAAATTGGTGAAATGCCAAATTCATTGACTCTCCAGAAAAGGATGCGAGGGGTATGGCAACATCAGGAAAACTGTTCTTACTGTCTCTTCGGCAGCAAGAAACACCTGATGACTAATCTTTTCCAAAATAAAAGGATGCCCTTTTATCAGTTCGGTGAAATGATAATATTAAACAAAATTCCCTCGCCGGATTGGATTACCTACATACAAAGTCGATTTGCGAGCAGAGACAAGATTATAAGCATTGATTTTTGTGAAAAAATTTGTGAATTTACTGATTGTTACTCATCATACGTGCAGCAACTGGCATGGAATATATTTGCTGAGACGGACAAAGAAGTGAATGAACAAGCCTTCAACAATGGATTGGATGCATTGATAGCACAGACGAGTTCTCTCTTTCAACAGCAAATTTCTGGTCTAAGCACATATCAAATGAATATGTTGCGAGCCATATTGGCAGGACATCATGCTAAATTCGCGTCCAAAGAACTTTTGGAGCAATTCAATCTTGGCAGCAAATCAAATGTTGCAAAACTAACCCAATCCCTTATTGAAAAAGAATTGATTGAGCGTCGGTCAGAAGGCTTGTATTTTGCCGATCCAGTCTTTGCCCTTTGGTTCGCAAAGGATCAGGCCCAAGAATTAGCCTGACGATGCCCCAGATCATGGCTATGCCTATGGTGCCTCCCATAGCCTCGTTGACACCATAGGCATTCTGCTCTATCATCCACGAAATCTCAGTGAAACGCGTGATATTCAGGCATTACAACAAATGAAAGCCAGATTGTTTTCGCAGTTCGGCGATTTTTACCATATCACCACGCGCTCTGCCTCAGGACGATACATGGTGTCGCCATCGGTGATTGAGAAAGCCTCGAAGAAGGGAGCGAGGTTGCGCAGAGTCACATTCACGCGGTTCACGCCAAGCGAATGCACATCGCCTTGGGTAATCTGGCGCTTGAATTCGTCGCGCTCGTTGCTGGCCCACAGATTGGCGTAATTCATGTAGAACACCTGCAGGGGAGTGAAGCCGTCGATCTTTGCCTCTTCGGCATCGATGTCGACGCCCTTGCGGCGCTGCGAATCCTTGAAGGCTGTCATGGCTATTCTCAGACCGCCTTGATCGCCGATGTTTTCGCCAAGGGTGTACTGGCCGTTGGCCATCAAGCCCGGCAGAATCTCAACAGCGTTGAACTGGTCAATCAGGCCCTGAGCCAGAGCCATGAATGCCTCAGAGTCCTCTTCGGTCCACCAGTCTACCATATTGCCGTTGGCATCGAAATTGCGGCCCTGGTCGTCAAATCCGTGACTCATCTCGTGACCGATAACCACGCCAATGCCTCCATAATTTTCGGCATCAGATGCCTCGGGATCATAGAAGGGAGCCTGCAGGATTGCTGCTGGGAACACTATCTCATTGGCCAGAGGATTGTAGTATGCGTTTACTGTCTGCGGAGTCATGCCCCATTCAGTCTTGTCCACGGGCTTGCCCCACTTGGAATATTGGTCGGCCTGGTACCACATACCCACATTGTGCATGTTGTCGTAGTAGGAAAGGTCCGGGTCGATCTCCATAGTGGTGTAGTCCTTCCACTTGTCAGGATAGCCTATCTTCACGGTGAAGGCCTGAAGCTTCTTGATAGCGTTGAGCTTGGTCTCCGGAGTCATCCAGGGGAGCTCGATGATATGCTTGCCCAGCGCTGTGCGCAGATTTTCCACCAGACCAATCATGTATTCCTTTGAGCTCTCGGGGAAATATTCCTCCACGTAGAGTTCGCCAATAGCCTCGCCCAGACAGCCCTCGGTGGCTGACAAGGCGCGTTTCCAACGCGGACGCAGTTCTTTTACTCCCGACATCACCTTGCTGAATTCGAAGCTTGTGTTCACGAAATCGTCGCTCAAGCGGCTTGAGGCTCCGCTCACGATTTCCCAGAGATAATAGTCCTTCTTCTCGCGGTCAGTAAGGCTGCTGATCAGGTTCATGCTCTGCATCACGCTGTTAGGTTCGGTCACAATCACAGTCTCGGGGGCATCGATGCCCATAGTGGTGGGGAAGAAATTCTTCCAGTCGACAGCGGAATATGTCTCTTGCAAATCTGCCAAAGTGAACACATTGTACATGGCGGGGATGTTGCGGCTCTGCTCGCGAGTCCAGGCCGAGTCGGCAAGTGCTGTCTCGATCTTCATCACATTGTTCATGATGCGCTGAGCATCCTTCTTACTATAACCAGCATTGCGCATCTGGCCCACGATCAGTTTCTTGTAAGCCTCGCGCACCTCTTTGTTGCGAGCATCATCGAGCAGGTAGTAATCGCGGTCGCCCATGCCCATGCCTCCTCCTGACACATACATGGCATATTCATTGCTATTGGCCAAATCCTCCATGGGTCCTGCGCCGAAGAACGGGCTTGCATAGTTGGTGTGCATCCACAGGAAGAGGTCGGTCATGTCCTCGGGAGCCGTGTTCTCGATTTTGGAAAGCAGAGGCTTGATGGGGGCTGCGCCCTCGGCATTGCGGCGGGTCGAATCCATGGCCTGCTCATATATTGTAGCAACCTTGAAGGCCACAGTGCCCGGCTGGGGATTGGTGGCTGCCAGGCCCAGGACTATATTCTTCACGCGCACTTCAGCAGTATCGCTCAGGATATTGAATGAGCCGTAACTTGAGTGCTCGTCGGTCAGGGGATTGGCCTTCATCCAGCCATTGTTGACATAGTGATAGAAGTCTTCTTTGGGTGAAACGTTGGGGTCCAGTGTGCTTGCATTCAAGCTTTTCAGATGTTCTTGAGCGCCTACTGTCAAAGCACATAGAGCCAGAGTGCCAAGGAGTAATCGGTAAGTCATTGCATTTGTATTTTTAGTGTTGGTATTATTCTGTCGCAAAATTACGATTTTATTTCCAACTTATCAAATAATTGTCACTACGAAAATCACCTCTCAGTTAATTCAAACGTTACAACTATTTTAGGGGAGTACATTGTTATATCAGGAAAAAGTTGTATTTTTGCGTATTAGATTGTTGAATCCTTAGATTTTGAGTTATGGCAAAGAGAACATACATCAGTTTTGACTGGGCAATCAAGAAACTGTTGCGCGACAAAGCCAACTTTGCCGTGCTCGAAGGCTTCATCTCCACAGTCATCGGGAAGAAGGTTAAGATTGATTCCTTGCTGGAAAGCGAAGGCAACAAGCGCGATGAGAATGACAAATCCAACCGCGTAGACATACTCGCTGAAGACGAAGACCACGCAAAGTACATCATCGAGGTGCAGTACGAGAGCGAGAAAGCCTATTTCCAGCGCATACTGTTCGATGTGTCGAAGCATATAATCGACTATATGAAAGTGGGCAAAGGCTATCAGAAGATCAAGAAGATTTACTGCATCAACATCGTGCACTTCGACCTGGGCCGGGGCGACGACTACGTGTACGTCGGCAAGACGGAGTTCCGAGGAGTGCACTCGGGCAAGCTGCTCACGCTTTCTCCATTCCAGAAGAAGGAATACCATGCGGAGTTTCCCAGCGACCTTTATCCAGAGTTCATCATACTCAAGGTCAACGATTTTGACAAGCATGCCGTGACACCGCTTGACCAGTGGATTGATTTCCTAAAAACATCAAAAATTTCCGACGACGCTACGGCTCCGGGGTTGGCTGAGGCTCGCGAGATAATGAAGCTTGAGAGCATGAGCCGGGAGGAGCGAAGAGCCTACGAGCGTTACTTGGAGGACTTGGCCATCCTGGAGGATGTCAATGAGACCGCCCGCGGCGAGGCCTTGCTGGAGGGCGAGGCGCGAGGCATAGCCAAAGAAAAGATAAGTATTGCCCACAATCTGAAAGCCTTAGGCTTCCCCATAGAAGGCATAGCCAAGGGTACCGGCCTCACCCCTGAAGAAATCGAAAAGCTATAGTGACAAAAAGGTTTTTCGGTCAAATGACCTGAATATTTTGTTATGTCAATTTTGTTTTGTAATTTTGTGAAAAACAAAACTATTGATATGGACTACGAAATAAGGAAGGCCACCGAATGGGAGGCCGGAGAGATTGGCCGAGCTGTGATTACGGCCATTACGCCAGAATTAGTGCTCGAAACATTCGGGCGCCGCACAAATCATGGTTTTAATATAGAATCTTACCAAGACTTCTTCTCGCTGCTGGCGATGCGCGACGACACGCAGTACTCCTACCTCAATGCCCTGATTGCCGACGGCCGCAACCCCATCGATGTCTATGGCGTGCTCGTGGGATATGACGGAGCACGGCTGCTCGAATTGCGCAAGGTATTCATTGATAAAATGAACCACTGGGGCATAAAAATCGAGGAGGATTTCCCCCTGGAAACCGACCCCAGCGAGTTCTATCTCGATACCCTGGCAGTCAAGCGCCGCTACCGTGGCCAAGGCGTAGGGCGAGCCCTGCTTCTTGCCGGAATCGAAGAAGCTCGCAAAATAGGCAAGCCGGCCGGCCTTCTTGTGGATAAGAAGAACGATCGCGCCCGACGTCTCTACGAAAGCGTAGGTTTCCGAAAAGTTGGCGAACGCATGTTTATCGACGAACTGATGGACCACCTGCAGGCCGAATAGAGCCTTTGCCATTCACCCAACCACTGAAAGACTAACCCTAATGCCAAGCTTATGAAAAAATTGTTTTTGCTGTTGGCCGCCTCCTGCATCATCACTGCTATGAAGGCTGACACTACATTCCAAATCAAGAATCCCGACTACGAGTTGAGCCCTTATACAGGCCTTACGCGCCAGCATTGGGTAGACGCCGCCACTTACATGCTCGACGGTGCCTTCGGATACATCCACGAACTCGACGACCCCATGTACTTTCCCAAGCAGCTCGACAAGACTTATCCTCGCGACTCGGCCGCAGTGCCTGTGGCAAAGCTCGAGGGTCTGGCCCGCACCTTCTTCTTGGCAGCCCCTCTGCTCAGGGAAAATCCCGATTTGGAATCCAATGGCATCAAGGTGGCTGACTATTATCGCCACCAGCTGCGCAATCTTACCCGAGAGGGAAGCACCAGCTACATACCGCATCGCACTGGCGGTCCAAGCCAGACGATGCTCGAACTCGGTGCCCTGTGCATATCCCTAAAACTTTGCCAGCCTGCTGTATGGGATACCTTTACCCAAGAAGAGAAGGACTCACTTGTATCGCTTTTCCTGAGTTATGGCGAGGGACCAACGATCAGCAGCAATTGGCAGTTTTTCAATGTCTTCATCATGGCTTTCTGCAAGGATCAGGGCTATGAGGTAAATGAAGAATATATGCGCACCTGCTTGCAGAACCTGCTCAATCTCTACCGGGGCGAGGGCTGGTACAACGATGTGCCCGCCTACGACTACTACAGCATGTGGGCCTTCCAGACCTACGGACCTCTGCTTTCTATGATCTATGGCCACGAGCAATGGCCCGACTTGGCTGAGCAATTCCTTAGCCATCAGCAAGATATGCTCGACAACTATCCATATATGTTTGCCCGCGACGGCCGCATGAACATGTGGGGCCGCTCCCTCCCCTATCGCTTTGCATCGGTGGCCCCATTCACCGTGGTGGAGCGCGAGGGCCTCGACGATGTGGATTTCGGATGGCTTAGGCGCATCAGTTCGGCCACCTTGCTTCAGTTCATGGAAAATCCCGACTTCATGGCCGACGGAGTGCCAACAATGGGGTTCTACGGACCTTTTGCGCCCTGTGTGCAAATCTACAGTTGCCGAGGCAGCGTATACTGGATGGCCAAGGCTTTCTTCAACCTGCTTCTGCCTGCCGACAGCAAATACTGGACAGCGGTGGAGAATGAAGGCCCCTGGGCCTCAGAGATGGAGCCTGACAAAGTATACAATCGGTTCCAGAAAGGCACCAATCTGATGATCACCGACTATCCGGCATGCGGCGGAGCCGAGATGCGCTCGTGGTGCCATGAGAAGGTGGCCGACGACTGGCAGCAATTCCGCAGCAGTGAAAACTACAACAAGCTTGCTTACCACACCGAATTCCCCTGGATGGCCGACGGTCCTGATGGTGAGGTGTCGATGAACTATGCCACACTCACTCCCTCAGGCGCCTGGGAAGTGCTGCGCCTGTATGATTTTGAGAGTTATCAAGATGGCATCTACCGCAGAAAGGCAGAACTGGAATCAGAACCCGATGTGAAATTTGCCTTGGCCGAGACTACCTTGCCTACCGGCACCCTCCACAATGACTCTGTGACACTTCCCTTCGCCACGCGCGTAAGGCTGGGCAGTTATTCCCTCCCCCACCGAGGCAGCGGATTCAGAATAGAGACACGACAGTTGCCCGACGGCCATAAGGCCACAATCATCAGCAATGGCGAATACCAACTGGCGGTTATCCCCCTAAGCGGCTGGACTGAGACCATCGTTGCAGAGCCAAGGGGCCTCCACCCCATCTCCGAAACCTGCGCGGTGATCATGACCGAGGCCACCCTACCCGCCGGCACCCACAGCCTTCGCACCCTCCATTTATGGAAAAAAGGCAGCGAGCCCTTCACCACCGAAGAGCTCACCGCCTACTCTGAATAATATTTTTCTATTAGTTTTGGGCAAGTACGAGGTAGGTCATGTAGGCGATATAGAGGACTATGAGCACAACGCCGAAGGCGCGGGTGATCATGTGCTTCTTGTAAAGAAGGCCCACAAGACACAGCATTATCGACACCACGGCCAGTGAGGCGAAACTCACAAAGGTAATGTTGCCGGTATGGAGCGGGCTTATCACCGAGCATGTGCCCAGCACGAAGAGCATGTCCATGATGCAGCTGCCGAAAACATTGCCCATGGCTATGCCCGGCTGCTTCTTAACAGCGGCTACCACCGATGTGGCCAAGTCGGGTATGCTGCTGCCGATGGCTACCACGGTCAAGCCCACCAGACCCTCGCTCAGACCAGCCTTCTCGGCTATGCCGCTGGCTCCATCCACTATCCAATTGCCGCCAATCACCAGTACAGCCAAGCCGCCGATTATTGCCACTGCTGCCACCCACATATTGCGGTTGATCCAGTCAGCAAGGCTAAAGCGATGCCGCTTGTTAGGCGTCTGAGCAGGAGCCTGAGCAGTCGCGGGTGTCGATGCTGGAGCCGGCGAGGCATCTTTTCGCGCTGTGGTGAAGGTGTAGATCATGAACAGCACGAATACTACCAGCAGCACTATGCCGTCGCCGCGCGAAAGCACATCGATGTGGCCATGGCCAAGCCAACTGTCCTGTGTGCACAGGAAAAGCAGAATGGCCGCAATCGCTACCGAGGGCAAGTCGCACACCTGAGCGCTGCGCTTGATGGTGATTGGACTGATAAGAGCAGTGATGCCTATTACCAAAAGCATGTCGAACATGCCAGCACCCACCACATCACCTATGGCCAGTTCTGACTTGCCTTGAATCGTGGACATGATGCTGACTACCAGGTCAGGCGTCGACGAGCCAAAGGCCACAACCGTCACGCCTACCACCAGCGGTGGCACCTTGAACCGGTTGGCGACCGACACCGCTCCGTCTGTCACATAATTTCCTCCAATGACTATGAGCACAAGGCCCATGAGCAAAAATAAAATATCGTGAAACATGATTGCATTCTTTTTCTTTACTGACTATTTTTATAACAATCACTGCTGCATTTTAGATTATATCACAGATTTTAGAACAATTTTCTAACAATCCGCCTACTTCTGTAAATTTATTCTTTAAAACTATAGGAAATAATGCTTAACTTTGCACTCGCAACTCAGTAATAAGGAAAAAGATTATGACAGCTATTAATTCAGGCAATTCCGAAAGGCCCAGCTTTTCATTTGAAATACTTCCGCCCCTCAAGGGCAACAGCATTTACAAGGTATATGATGTGATCGACAAGCTGCGGGAATTCAACCCGCAATACATCAACATCACCACCCACCACAGCGTATCAGTGTACAAGGAAAACCCTGACGGCACGCTCAGGCGCGTGAATGTGCTCAAGCGCCCGGGCTCGGTGGCCATAGCCAGCGCCATCCAGACCCGCTATGGCATTCCCGCTGTGCCTCACATGATCTGCAAGGGCTTTACCAAGGAAGAAACCGAATATGCGCTGCTCGACCTCAATTTCCTGGGCGTGACCAATCTGTTTCTGCTGCGCGGCGATGCCAAGGACCTCACCATCCCCAAAGGCACTGAGGACCTCTATCACGAGCATGCCACCGACTTGCAGCGCCAAGTCAACGACTTCAATCGCGGCATAGGCCTCGACGACCAGAAAATCCAGGGCATTGAGACTCCCTTCCGCTATGGCATGGCCTGCTATCCCGAAAAGCATGAAGAAGCCCCCAACATGGCCAGCGATCTGCGCTATCTGAAAATGAAAGTAGATCAGGGTGCCGACTATCTGGTAACACAGATGTTTTTCGACAATCAGAAATATTTCGAATTCGTAGATCGTTGCCGCGCTGAGGGCATCACAGTGCCAATCATTCCGGGCGTAAAGCCCATCGTGCTGCGCAATCAGCTCAATGTGCTGCCGCGAGTATTCCACATCGACCTGCCCGAGGCATTGAGCCACGAGTTGGAGAAATGCGTTACCGACGAAGAGGCTAAGCGCGTAGGCATCGACTGGAGCATCCAGCAATGCCGCGAATTGCTCCAAGCCGGAGTGCCGGGCCTGCATTTCTACAGCTATCTGGCTGCCGACAGCATTGCCCAAATCGCCAAGGAGGTATATTAAGTTACAGAGTGTCGTCGCCGATAGCGATGTAGTGCTGATATGAATGGTTGCAAGCGGGGCACACCTGTGGGGGCTCGGTGCCTTCGTAGAGGTAACCGCATACCGTGCATTGCCACATTACCGGCTTCTCTCTCTTCCACAGTGTGCCATCCTCTACCATCTTGAGATAGCGGCAGAAACGCTCCTTATGATGGTCCTCGATGGTGGCTATGGCGCGGAAATGCGCAGCGATGTCGTCGAATCCCTCTTCCTCGGCTACCTTGGCCGATGCCAGATAGAGGTCAACGCCTTCCTGCTGCTCTTCCTCCATGGCGGTGGCCAGGTTGGAGGCTGTATCGGCAATTACGCCGGCGTCAATGTCAATGGGCACGCCGCATTTGCCGCCCTGCAGCATCTTGAAAAATACCTTGCTGTGATGGAGTTCGTTCTCAGCAGTTGACTTGAAGATCAGCGATACTGGTATATAACCCTCTTTTTCGGCCTGTTGGGAATAATAGATGTATCTGGTGTAGGCTGTGCTTTCAGCCAGATAGGCTGTGGCGATGCATTTCTCGGTGCGTGTGCCACGTATGTCTTTTGTTGCCATGGTTGTGTAGTTTTTTACTTGTTAGTATTACTATAACACCCTTGGCAAAATTTTTGTTGAGCATTAAATTGCCTGCCACTTCCCCCACTTTGTTATGAAAAGTGAAAAATTATTCTTATCTTTGCCATAAATTATAATATAATGAAGAAGATAGCAATATTTGCCAGTGGAGATGGCTCGAATGCCGAAAATATAGCCAATTATTTTCACGACAATCCCGAGATTGAGGTAAGCCTGATTGTGACCAACCGCAAGGCTGCTCGAGTGACTGAGCGCGCCGCTCGCCTCGGGATCCCCTGCCTGTACTTTCCCAAGGAAGAATGGAGCCAAGGCATCCAGGTGCTTAATGCTCTTCGCGAGCGCGACATATGCTTTATCGTGCTGGCCGGATTCTTGGCTATGATCCCTGATGCCCTGCTCGACGCCTATCCTCAGCGCATCGTCAACATCCATCCCTCCCTATTGCCAAAATACGGAGGCAAAGGCATGCATGGCGACCATGTCCATGAGGCCGTAATCAATAACCATGAGACTCAGAGCGGTATCACAATTCATTATATAAATGAACTATGCGACCAGGGCACTGTCATATCGCAGCATGTTTGTCCCGTATATCCCGATGACACTCCCGATACCCTTGCCGCGCGAGTCCATGCCCTCGAATATCTCCATTATCCACAAGTAATAGCCTCGCTGCTGTCGGAATAAGGGGCTTGCCCCTCCGCCAATTAAGGCCCACGTTTCTTTCACTAATTCAGACCTTGCCTTAAAATTCAATACCCCTATATCATGAATTTCAAATTCGCATTAGCATTCATGCTTGCCGCCTGTGTCAGCTGCACCAAGGTGGCGACTGTGGAAATCGAAAATCCTTCCTCAAAAGCCTACGTCAACGAGGCTGTGCCGATAGATGCGCGCCAGGTGGCTGACAAAATAGGCCAGGCCGACTGGACAGTGGTCGACGAGGATGGAAACTTCGTGCCCTCGCAGATCACCAGCGACTCATTGCTGCTTATCCTGGCCAATATAGAGCCTAAAGGCAAAGCCCATTATCACATCTCTCCCCTAAAGACTCCGACTGCCGACACAATTGCAACCGGAAAGGTGCGTCATGATCGTCTCGACGACATGGCCTGGGAAAATGACAAAGGCGGCTATCGCGCCTACGGTCCTCCCCTGCAAGCCACTGGCGAGAAAGGCTATGGCTATGATATCTTCACCAAGCGCGACACTGACAAGCCCATCCTTGACGCTCTCTATGCTGGCCAGCAGAAGGGCACGAGCTATCACATCGACCATGGCCACGGCATGGACTGCTTTGCCGTAGGTCCGACGCTTGGGGCCGGGTGCACAGCCCTGGTCATCGCCGACACTCTGCGATATCCCTGGTGCTGGGACCAGCAAAGAATCCTCGACAATGGGCCTCTGCGATTCCGCGTGACCCTCGCCTTCACTCCCGCAACAATTGGTGAGGACAGTAACGGCGAAAAATACACTGAGGTGCGCGACATCACCCTCGATGCGGGCAAGTACCTCAACCATACTAAAGTATCATACCAGGGACTGATGAGTCCGCAGATGTTGGTGGCTGGTTTTCCGCTGCGCGACGACGGCGCTGTGGCCCTCGACGATGACAATCGCTATTTCGCCTATGTCAATCCGACACTCAATCTATATCCCGACTCAGTCACTGACCAAGGCAAGATCTTCCAGGGCATTGTGCTCACGCAAGCGCCCGACTCAATCTCATCGCGCCTTGACGGCGACAAGATCCACCTGGTAGCTTATGACCAATATTTGCCCGGCAACGAGTATGACTACTATTGGGGCTTCGCTTGGGACAAAGCCGGCATAGACTGGTCGCAGTGGCTCGAATATCTTAACCAAGAAGCTGATGCCTTAACTAATCCCTTGATTATAAATGTAAAATGATGAGAAAAATATTGCTTACATTGACCTTGGCTGCAGCCCTGGGGGCCCAAGCCATCAACATCGCGCCTACCGACAGTGTATGGCTGCGTCAGTATGCTGCCGAGGATGGTAGCACCGGAATGCGCCTTGAGTGGAGCACCAATCAGCAAGATTGGCACTCCATTGGCGACGGCTATGATTTTGTAAGAAACGATTTCGGGCCCTGGGGATCACACAAGAAGATGTTCTCCCCGCAACTTTGGCGCCAGCCCGACGGCTCCTGGGTGGCCCAATGGTATGTGTCGCCTGAGCGCAAGACAGTGGCCACTGTCTGCTCGCCCGACCTGATGTCGTGGGGATACCAGGATTATCAGCCTGGCATGCTGAAAACTGGCCCCGAAAGCATACGCGTGCCATTCAGCGTGGTGAAGAATCTGATCGACTTTACAAAATATCGCGGGCTCAGGGGAAAACTCGACTCGGAGACTTGCGCCGACGATCACAAGCGCTATGCCGGACTGAAGAATGTGCAAGTGTCCGCCAAGGCTCTTCCCGACCAGGCCAAGCCCATCAGCGATAAACTCATAGGCATTTTCTTCGAAGACATCAATTATGGGGCTGATGGCGGCCTTTATGCCGAACTGATCCGTAATCGCGACTTCGAATTTTCCAATGACGACAACCGCGACTGGAACGCGACCACAGGCTGGACAGTGAAGGGCGACGGCATGACTCTATCCACTGCGACTGAAAATCCCATCCATGCCAACAATGCCACCTACGCTGTATTGAACGTGGCCACCCCAGGCGCGGCTTTGATAAATGGCGGATTCGATGGCATCCCGGTGAAGCGTGGCGAGAAATACGATCTTTCAGTGCAGATGCGCGGTGGATCAGCCGAGGTCGCTCTGGTTGCTCCCGATGGCACCACTTTGGCTAAAACCACAATCAAAGGCGGCAAGAATTGGAAGAAATCGGCTGCCGTGCTTGTGGCTAATGCCGACTGCGACAATGCAGCATTGTCAATCAAACCCTTGGCAACTGGCACCTACGATATCGATATGGTGTCGCTCTTCCCGCAAAAGACATTCAAGGGCCGCAAGAATGGACTCCGGCCCGACCTGGCCCAGACCCTTGCTGATCTCCATCCCCGCTTTGTGAGATTCCCAGGCGGCTGCGTGGCCCATGGCAATGGAGTGGACAACATATATGACTGGAAAGGCTCGATCGGAGCCTTGGAGGCTCGCAAGCCGCTAAGCAATCTCTGGGGCTATCATCAGACTCGCGGTCTCGGTTACTATGAATACTTCCTCTTCTGCGAAGATATAGGAGCCGAGCCTCTTCCGGTGCTCGCTGCCGGCGTGCCTTGCCAGAATTCTGGCCGCAAAAGCCATCACAGCCACGATGAGGCCACATCCTACGGCCAGCAGGGTGGTGTCCCCATGGAGGAAATGGATGCCTACGTGCAGGACGTGCTTGACCTCATCGAATGGGCCAATGGCGATCCCAAGAAGAGCGAATGGGCCAAAAAGCGCGCCGAAGCAGGCCATCCGGCCCCGTTCAATCTCAAATATGTAGGCATTGGCAACGAAGATCTCATCAATCCAATCTTCGATGAGCGCTTCAAGATGATCTACGATGCCGTGCAGGCTAAGTATCCTGAGATCACTGTCGTAGGCACCGTTGGGCCTTTCTATGAGGGCACTGACTACGACGAGGGCTGGAGATTCGCCACTCAGGAGAATGTGCCAATAGTCGACGAGCACTATTACGTGTCGCCTGGCTGGCTCATCAACAATCGCGACTATTACGATTGCTACGACCGCAATGCTCCCAAGGTATACCTTGGCGAATATGCCTCGCATAATCCCGACCGCACATCTACCATGGAGACAGCACTAAGTGATGCCCTCTATCTGACCGATGTGGAGCGCAATGCTGATGTGGTGGTGATGACATCTTATGCTCCTCTGTTGGCAAAAAAGAATCACACCCAGTGGAATCCCGACATGATTTACTTCACCAACACCCAGGTAATGCCTACCACCGATTATTGGGTGCAGCAGATGTACGGTCAGAATTCAGGCTCCACTTACATCCCTGTGTCCCTCGACATCAAGGATCAGCCCGCAGATGTGAGCAAAAGGGTAGGCATCTCGATTGTCAAGGACGCTTACACCGGCGACATCATCGTGAAAGCTGTCAACATGCTGCCCGTGAAGACTGACTTGAATCTTGACCTGGCCGACTTGGCAGCACCCGAGGCTGCAGTAGATTGCACGGTGCTTACCGGCGCTTGGGACAGCCTCGACTCGCGACCATACACATTCGAGGCCACTGCCGGCTCGCTTCCGGCCCAATTGCCACCCTATTCATTCTCAGTTTATCGCATAAAGGCTCAATAACGCCGTAGAAATCGCCACAAAATCGCCACGGGGGGTTTGGAGCCCCGTGGCGATTTTTTCTTCTTTACCGACGTTATTGAAACCTTTCTTTGAGCGTGGTTGTTATTAATTCATACCAAAATTCAATGTATATAATACTCTCCTACCATGTACCAACCATGCTTTAAGAATACTGAGCCAAGCGAATATGTAATGAATAAATACACCCGCGCTTTCGCTCAATGCATCGACAACAACTGGAACTTCGCAGTCTATGCCCAGGATCCGTCGGTCAGCATCTTCCAAAATGAATACAATGCTGGCTATGCCCAAGGAAAAGTCCAAACCAACAAGATGATCCTCGCCACGCGCAACAACACCTGGCGCTGGTATGTGCTCGATCAAGGCCCCGGCTGCAACTCAGTCGATATTCCTCCTCATGGTGTGGAGATGGCTCAGAAAGCCCTGGTTGACAACTATAAATATCTTACCGAGTGGGCCGAGAAGAACCTGGACGATGTCAAGACCCAGGGCATTGTGCGTCTTATGTACCGCATGCTCGGCATCTACCATGGGGCAGTCGATAAGGAACCTCTCACTGCGGTGAAATTCGGCGATCTCAAGCTGTCAAACATGGACCCCGATGATTCGAAAATGCATGTGGGCAACGAGCCTCTGACCTTTATCGACATCTATTTCATCAATGCCCAGATGGATCTGTGGGATGCCATTGGCAACCAGCTCGGCGTGGCCCTCAACCAACTTGAGCAGGATGTGCAAGAGCATACCTTACAGGAAGAAAAGCAGGAACTCAAAGACGATCTGGCTAAGAAATGGCATGCCAACCACTGCTCGGGCTTCGTAAAGATGCTCGACGATGGCGAGATGCTATGGACTCACACCAGTTGGTGCTGCGACTTCGCTCAGAGCTGCGCCATCACATATGTAATAGGCAGCGATTTCATTACCCAGAACTCCTTCTCTCCCGGTCAATTCGGTTCGAATACCGACTTTGGCTTCAACGGCCATGGCATCGGTTTCAATGAGACCACCGAGGGTTATTTCTACAACGAGTCAAAGACTCTGGGCATCTGGCTGACATGGCGCGCCGCTGCCGCCGAGCATTATGCCAAGAGCATCGATGAATTCTACGATTACATCACCATCGACAACACTGGCACTTATCTTAATGCCTACATGATTGTGGACGCCTATAAGAATGAGTTTGCCATGATCGACATGAGTTATGCCCGCTTCGCATTCTTCCGCAGCGACGGCGAAAAACTTACATGCACCGATTCTACAGGCTATGTTCCCAACTTCCTTGATTGGGATCACCATATGATTACAGAGCGCCATGTGCTGGGATGCAACATCCCTACCTACAAGCGCATTTGGCGCGAACTGGAATGCATGCCTGTGACGCCTAAGCGCCGCTATCAACTGTGGCGATACATTCCCAATGTGCGCACTATGGATGATGCTAAGAATCTGATTACCTACAACGAAAGCCTGGAGCCTATCTCCATCGCTGGACGCTGGGACAAAGCCTTCGGCACATCAGAATTCATGGCCTACCATCCCCATGGCGCCATCGATGGCAAGGCATTCGGCACCAAGGAGATCCGCGAGGTGCTGGCCAACCTCTCGATGAAGCCCGCTCGCGATGGCAAGCAAGTGTCATTCTGGATGAAATTTGGCACCCCCTATATTGATGGTCTGCCATTCATATGGTCAGATTCAATCTGGGCAAAGTTTAAGTTGCCCGAATCTGAGGATTTCATCCCCGACGCCATCGACGGTCAATGGAATCGCGTAAAAATGTTCATGGAATAATTACACCACCATTTGAAAGAAGTTCACCACGGCAGCTGCCGTGGTGAGCTTCTTTTATTTCTTATTGAAAAGCAGGGAATTGATATATCCTTGCTGAGGGGTGCAATTCTGCAACTGGCAACTGTCGAGATAAGCCCATAGGAGCTGCTTTGCCAAGGCCGGGTCGGGGCGCGCGTCGCGTATCTCCTGGTATGAGCCTCGGGGTGCCTCTGAGAACTTTATGATGACTTCTCCCCACTGCTCAGGTGGATTGACGCCCACCATCGACGATCCGTGGATCTTCTTATAAGGCCAGAATGTGTAGCCAATGTTATTGTCGATCATTGTGCGGCAGAAAGCCTCTTGCCACTCGTCGGTGTTGTGTCCGATTTCACCCATGTACATGGGGAGGCCGCTCTTGTCGCGGAAATCAATGATGTTCTGTATGGCATCCTTTGTGGGTTCGCTGCCGTAGCGATGGCAAGTGTACATGATCTTGTCATCATAGCCCCAGTCGGTGAATGGCTCGAAGTTGCCATTCCACTGCGCGCCACCCAGCAGGATAATATGGTTTTTGTCTTTTTCGCGGATAGCGGCCACGGCTTTCTTGTGAAGCGGCTCAAGCTTTGTGTTGAGGTCGTCCATATTTTCGAAATACGGGGCAATGGGCTCGTTGATCAATTCATAGCCTAAGATTACAGGCTCGTTGACGTAGTGCGCTGCGATCTGCTGCCATATGTCGCAGAATTGCTGTTGCGATGGTTCGCTTTCAAGAAGCCAGGGATATCCGTAACTGTCGTCAATGTTGTCGCCAGTCTGTCCGCCGGGGGCATCATGCATGTCGAGGATAAGATATAGATTGTTGTCGCGGCACCATTCTACTACCGAGTCGATGCGTGCGAACCCTTCCTGCGGATTGTTCATCCCCATGTAATCCTCATTGGTGAAGAGTTTGTAATGGAAAGGCAATCGGATGGTGTTGGCGCCCTGCTGGGCTATGAATTCCACATCCTTGCGAGTGATGTAGTTGTCCTTGAATTGCTGCCAAAAGGCGCGGGCCTCATCGGGACCTACCATTTGGCAGATCATGTCGTTGATCATGCGGGGCGAGTTGGTGCGTCGCAACCCGAACATGTATCCTTCGGGATTGAGCCAGTTGCCAAGGTTTGTGCCTTGGATGAAGAGAGTGTCGCCATTAGGCTCAATCAGGTATTCACCCTCCACTCTTACGAATGCTTCAGGACCCAGTTCCTCTGTGGGGCTCTCCTGGGATTTTGCGCAGCCGGTAGCTGCCGCTGCCATCAAGGCAGCAAAAAGATAGTTGACGTAGGATTTCATTAATTCTTTATTTTATTGATTTAGTCATTTTTTCCTCTTTCTTTCTCAGTTACTTATGTTATGAGTCGTTCTTTCCCTCTTTCTTCTCTTTAAGCTGGGCTGCATACTGCGCCAGGCGCTTCTTCCAGGCTTTGGCTTTTTCTCGAGCCTTTGCCTGAAGCCGCTCTTGCCGCTCGGCCTCCCTCCTTTCCAAATAGTTGTCAGCCATTATTCTAATGTTTTGTCAGCTTTTCACCCACAAAATTAGCAATAATTTTTGAAATTGTTTCTTTTTTTGAAAATATATTGTTTTAGGTATATAGTTTTTTTGTAATTTTGTCGAATACTTGCCAATAGACTAACCACACCTAATGTCATTAGACTAACCACACCTTAAAATACAATGAATAGAAAACTCTTACTTCTGGCCGTTGGCGCAATCGCACTCTGCGCCTCGGCCCAGCGCAGCGAGCAGACAATCCGCCAATGGGAATTCACCAAAGGCGAGCCCACGCCCACTACCCAATGGCAAAGCGTGACCATCCCTCATGACTGGGCCATTTACGGACCCTTCGACATCAACAACGACCTGCAGGTCGTGGCCGTTGAGCAAAACGGCGAAACCGAAGCCACCACTAAGACAGGGCGCACTGGCGGCCTTCCCTTCATCGGAAAAGGCAGTTACCGCACCACCGTCAACCTCCCCGATACCGCAGGCCTTAGCCATACCTTGATCTTCGATGGAGCCATGAGCCATGCCAAAGTCAAAGTCAATGGCAAAGAACTTGCCTATTGGCCCTATGGCTATAATTCATTTTACGTAAACATCGACGATGCTGCTGTCCCTGGCGATAACCTCATCGAGGTGGATCTCGAGAATTACGAGCAAGCCTCGCGCTGGTATCCCGGAGCGGGTCTTTACCGCAATGTGCACCTGGTCACCACCAACAAGGTCCACATCCCGGTGTGGGGCACATGGGTCACCACTCCCATTATCAAGGATGATTACGCTACTGTAAAACTGACTATCGACATCGAGGGCGCACGCCAGATGGAAGAGTGGCCCTATGGCGACAAGCTCGACATCTCCACGGTGATCTACAACCCTCAGGGCCAGGAGGTGGCGCATAACACCTCAGCCTATGTAGCTCGCGGCCAGGAAGCCGTGCAGAATTTCATCATTCCCAATCCCGAGTTATGGGACCTCAACAATCCAGCCTTGTACACCGCCCGCACTACGCTCTCGCTCGACGGCAAAGCAGTCGACACCTACGACACCCGCTTTGGCATCCGCAGCATTGAATACATACCCCAGAAAGGCTTCTTCCTCAATGGCAAGCCAGTGAAATTCCAGGGCGTGTGCAACCACCACGACCTGGGCCCGCTTGGCGCTGCCGTCAACAAGTCGGCTCTGCGCTATCAGCTCGAACTCCTCAAGGATATGGGCGTGAATGCCATCCGCACAAGCCACAACATGCCCGCTCCCGAGCTGGTAGAACTCTGCGAGGAAATGGGCCTGATGATGATGCTTGAGCCTTTCGACGACTGGGGCTTCCGCCCCAAGAGCCCCAACGGCTATGGCAAATTCTTCCCCGAATGGGCTGAAAAGGACGTCACCAACATGGTAAAGCACTACCGCAACTCGCCAGCCGTAGTGATGTGGAGCAGCGGCAACGAAGTGCCCAGCCAATGGGGCCCTGTCGGCATCGAAGAGCTTGAGATGCTCCAGAACCTCATCCACAGCCTTGACCCCACCCGGCCCATTACCAACGGCATGGACCAGATCAACTCCATCCTCGACAATGGCTTTGCCGCCACTGTGGAAATTCCCGGCTTCAATTACAAGCCGCAATACTACGAAAAAGCCTATGACATGCTGCCCCAGCAGATCATATTAGGCTCTGAGACCGCATCCACGGTGTCATCACGCGGAAAATACTATTTCCCGGTTGAGGTGATTGAGAAAGAGGCAGTGCTTCATCCCGACAAGCAGAGCAGCAGTTACGACGTGGAAGCCTGCTACTGGAGCAACATCCCCGATGTTGACTTTGCCGCTGATGAAGACCTCCCATATGTAATCGGTCAATTCGTGTGGACCGGCTTTGACTATCTGGGCGAGCCCACCCCCTACGACACCGACGCTTGGCCAAGCCACAGCAGTTATTTCGGCATCATCGACCTTGCCTCTCTGCCCAAGGACCGCTACTATCTCTATCGCAGCCAATGGAACAAGGAGGATGAGACTCTGCATGTGCTGCCTCATTGGAATTGGCCCGGACGCGAAGGCGAGGTTACTCCCATATTCGTGTACACAACCTTCCCCAAGGCAGAAGTCTTCATCAATGGCAAGAGCCAGGGCACTCGCGAATTCAACGACTCAACGGTCATGAACCGTTTCCGCCTGATGTGGAATGAGACTGTCTACGAGCCCGGCGAGGTTAAGGTAGTCGCTTACGACGCCCAAGGCAACCCGGCAGCAGAAAAGATCATGCGCACAGCCGGAAAGGCCCACCACCTGGTGGCAACCCCTAACCGCACCGAAGTGGAAAGCGGAGGCGACGAACTTGTATACTTCACTATCACCGTTGAAGACAAGGACGGCAATCCGGTGCCCACCGATGAGCGCATGGTGAAATTCAAGGTGACCGGCTCGGGAGTCTTCGAGGCCACAGCCAATGGCGACGCCACCTGCGTGCTTCCTTTCCAGAATCCTGAGATGAAGCTCTTCAGCGGCGCAGCCACCGCCATAGCCCGCGCCACCGACCCCGGAGTGCTCACCCTCACTGTGACTGCCCCCGGCGTGAAACCGGCCACGGCAACCGTGACAGTAAAATGATCGCATGAGCAGAGCATTTCGCGTCAAAATTGCTTTTTTCAAAATAGCTACAATTTGTTACAAAATCTGAACTTTTTCTTACAATCTTTCGGATTGTAAGAAAAAGTTCGTTTTTGACCAATTTTTTTGGTTAAAAAACTTTCATTTTAACGATTTTCATTGTATATTTGCGTACCAAAACGTAAATAACCATGAAAACAAAAGCACTCCTACTCGGTGATGAAGCCCTGGCATTAGGGGCCATCAATGCAGGTCTTTCAGGAGCATACGCCTATCCAGGCACACCCTCAACTGAAATCCTTGAGTTCGTGCAAGCAAACCCGATTGCTCGCGAACGCAAAATCCACAGCCATTGGAGCAGCAATGAAAAGACAGCTCTCGAGTCAGCTCTGGGCATGTCGTATTGCGGCAAGCGCTCGATGGTTTCCATGAAGCATGTCGGCCTCAACGTAGCAGCCGATCCATTCGTCAATTCAGCATTCACCGGTGCCAACGGCGGTTTTCTCGTAATCGCAGCCGATGATCCCTCGATGCATTCATCGCAGAACGAGCAGGATTCACGCTTTTACGCCGACTTCGCCCTGATGCCCGCCTTAGAGCCCAGCAATCAGCAGGAGGCCTACAACATGGCTCGCTATGGGTTTGAGCTCTCAGAGCAGTATGGCATCCCGGTGCTGGTGCGCCTATGCACGCGCTTGAGCCACAGCCGCGGCGTGGTGGAGACAGAGACAGAGGCAAGCCCCGAAAATGAACTTACCTTCCCCGCCAAGCCTCGCCAGTGGGTGCTCATGCCCGGAAATTCGCGCAAGCGCTATCCCCAACTGATTGCCACTTTCGAGGCCCTGGCCAAAGCCTCCAATTCATCGCCCTTCAATAGTTACACCGAGGGCAAGCCCCAGCCCGAAGGCAAGCGCTTGGGAATCATCGCAAGCGGCATCGCTTACAATTATTATAATGAGCTCTTCCCCGAAGGCACTCCCTATCCCGTGGTGAAGATTTCTCAATATCCCGTCCCCGCCGATCTGATCAAGAAGCTCGTCGACGAATGCGATGAGGTGCTTGTGATCGAAGAAGGCCAGCCCTTCATCGAAAGCCATCTGCGCGGCATCCTCGACAACAGCAAGATTTATGGCAAGCTCTCGGGCGAACTTCCCCGCACTGGCGAGCTCAATCCTGACCTGGTAAGAGAGGGCATCCGCAAGATGCGTCCCGAAGCACTCGAGAAAATCGAGGAGGTTCCAGTGCCTGAAATCGTGGCCCCGCGTCCGCCAGCCCTGTGCCAAGGTTGCGGCCACCGCGACGTGTATGCCGCCCTCAACGAGGCTATCAAGGAATTTGAAGACACTCAGGTGTTTGGCGACATTGGCTGCTACACTCTGGGCTATCTGGCGCCTTTCAACGCCATCCACGCTTGCGTGGACATGGGAGCCAGCATCACCATGGCCAAGGGCGCTGCCGACGCCGGCCTTAAGAATTCTGTGGCCATCATCGGCGATAGCACATTCACCCACTCGGGCATGACCGGCCTGCTCGACGCCATCAACGAAGACAGCCCCATCACCGTGATCATCAGCGACAACCTCACCACCGGCATGACTGGCGGTCAGGACTCGCAGGGCACCGGCAAACTCGAGGAGATCTGCCTCGGCCTGGGAGCTGATCCCAAGCATGTGCGCACCATCGACTCGCTGCCCAAGCTCCATGAGGAGATGCGCCAGCTCTTCGTAGAGGAAATGTCGCATCCCGGCCTCTCGGTGATCATCTCGCGCCGCGAATGCATCCAGACAGCTCGCCGCCACAAAAAGGCATAGCCTCCTCAATCCCAACAGCAGATTCATAGCTTAAATTCATAAGACAATGAATGTAAACATCATACTGGCCGGTGTCGGAGGCCAAGGCATCCTCTCAATTGCCTCAATACTGGGCATCGCTGCCCTGGCCGACAATCTATACCTGAAGCAAGCCGAGGTGCACGGCATGAGCCAGCGCGGTGGCGATGTGCAGAGCAATCTGCGCATCAGCAGCGAGCCTATCGCCAGCGACCTGATCCCCCTGCGCGGAGCCGACCTTATCGTCAGCCTCGAGCCAATGGAAGCCCTGCGCTATCTGCCCTACCTCAAACCTGATGGCTGGGTAGTGACAAGCACCGCCCCATTCGTAAACATCCCGAATTATCCCGACGAGGCCTCCCTCAAGGAAGCCCTCGACAAAGTGCCTCACCTGGTGGCTTTTGACATGGACGCCGTAGCCAAAGAAGTGGCCAACCCGCGTGCTGCCAACATGGTGCTTCTCGGAGCCGCATCCCGCTTCATCGATATGCCTACCGAAAAGATCGAGCAGGCTATCGGCAAACTTTTCGGCCCCAAAGGCGAAAAAATCGTTGAGAGCAATCTCGCCGCTTTCCGTCAAGGACTCAACTACAAAGCATAAAAGTAAAGTTAGATAAATTAAGAAGGTTAGACATCCGTACAATAATCTTTAGTTGCTATCTATTGCTATTATAATTTAGAAAGAGTTGCTATCATTTCCAATCTTAGTTGCTATCAATTTGCTATCTATTAACCATGAAGACCATCACTAAAGCTCAACTTGAGCAAGCCCTTCACCACTTTGACATCGTAGATGTCAACTGTGCTACAATTCGACAAATCTGCGCTGTGGCAGCGTTGCTTGAATCGATATCGGGCGAAAAATTCGTACACCTGGAGCTCGGCAACCCGGGATTGGCTGCCGAGCACACAGGTATTGAGGCACAGTGCGAAGCCCTGCGCAAAGGCGTGCCCAACCAGTACCCCAACATCACAGGCGTGCCAGCACTGAAACAGAACGGATCTGACTTTATCAAAGCTTTCTTAGACATCAGCGTGCCCCCACGCTGCATTATACCCACCGTGGGGTCAATGATGGGCTCTTACTCATTGATGATGATACTGAGCCAGCGCCTCCCCGGCAAGGATACCATGCTTTTCCTTGATCCCGGATTCCCGGCCCAGCATCATCAGGCCAAACTCTTAGGCCTCAACACAGTGTCGGTAGACATCTATAACTACCGAGGCGAAAAGCTTTACGACCGTCTCGAGAAAGAACTCAAGAGCGGCCGCATCACCGGAATCATTTATTCCAACCCCAACAACCCGGCTTGGACCAACCTCACCGAGGATGAACTTCTCACCATCGGCACCTTGGCTACAAAGTACGATGTGATCATAATGGAAGACCTGGCCTATCTGGGCATGGACTTCCGCACCGACTACAGCCAGCCCTACCAAAAGCCATACATTCCCTCGGTGGCTCGCTACACCAACAACTATGTGCTGCTGCTCTCATCGTCAAAGATTTTCAGCTATGCCGGCGAACGCATCGCAATAGTGGCCCTCAGCGAAAGCGTGGCTGACCGCCGATACGAGTTCTTTGAGAAATTCTACGACATGCCTACCTTGGGCGACAGCTATGTCCATGGTGTGCTCTATACAATATCCACCGGCGCAAGCCACTCGGCCCAATACGCTTTCTCAGCCATGCTCCGTGCTGCCGTGGAGGGGAAACTCGACTTTGTGCACCATACCAGCGAATACGGCCACCGCGCAGCCCAGGCCAAGGAGATATTCCTGCGCCATGGCTTCAACCTTGTCTATGAAAAGGACGGCGACGCCCCCATTGGCGACGGCTTCTTCTTCACCATCGGATACAAGGACATGACCGGTCCCGAGCTCAACAAGGAGCTACTGCGCCATGGCATCGCCACCATCCCCTTGAAATCTACCGGATCTAAGCAGGAGGGCGTAAGAGTGACTGTGTCGATGCTTTGCAACGAAGACACCTTCCGCGCACTCGACGAACGTCTGGGCCAAATGACAAGTGAGAAATGAGCAATTACGTAACTGCTGACGAGGCCATGCGCCTCATAAAGGATGGAGACCGCATCTTTGTGCAAGGCTCCACTTCCGTGCCCGAGGCCCTGTGCGAGGCTTTGGCCCGCCGAGGCTCGGAATTGAAAGACATCACTGTGTATTCGGCCTTCTGCGTGGCAAAGGGCCCGGCACCTTATTGCAAGCCTGAGTTCAAGGACACTTTCTGGGTGGATTCCTTCTTTGTGAGCAATAGCGTGCGCCAATGGATAGCCGACGGCTATGGCACGATGACTCCCCGATTCTTGGGCGAGGTGCCCGAGCTGTTCCGCGACGGCACCTGCCCGATCGATGTGGCGTTCATCAACTGCTCGCTGCCCGACGAGGACGGCTACGTAAGCTTCGGCGTGTCGGCCGACCTGGCTCTCCCCGCAAGCGAATGCGCAGGCCGCATCATAGCCCAGGTCAACAAATATGTGCCCCATACCTATGGTCGCGCGCGTCTGCATGTGTCGCAACTGGCTGCCATGGTTCGCGCCGACGAGCCTCTGGTGGAAGTGCCCACCGCTGTGCCTACCGATGCTGAAATCCGCATAGGCAATGCCATCGCCGAGCGCATACCCAACGGCGCCACCTTGCAGATTGGCGTGGGCGGCATTCCCAATGCCGTGATTCGCGCCCTTGCCGATCACAAGCATCTTGGTCTCCACACCGAGGCCATGACCGATGGCGTGCTCCCTCTGCTGCAGAAAGGCATAATCGACAACAGCCAGAAGAAGATCATGCCCGGCAAGTCAGTGGCATCTTTGGCCCTTGGCAGCAAGCACCTCTACGAATATCTTGACAAGAACGAGGACATTTACTTCGACGACGTGTCATGGACCAACGACCCCTTCATCATTGCTCAGAATCCCAAGGTGATGTCGATCAATTCGTGCTTGGAGATTGACCTTACCGGCCAGATATGCGCCGACTCGATCGGCACTCGCATATTCTCGAGCGTGGGGGGTCAGCATGACTTCGTGTACGGCAGCAGCCGCAGCGAGGGCGGCCTGTCGTTCCTGGCCATGCTCTCCACCACCAACAAGGGCATGAGCAAAATCAAGCCCGTGCTCACCCCCGGCGCCGGAGTGGTCACCACCCGCTTCCAGACCAACTATGTGGTCACCGAGCATGGCGCTGTCAACCTGCGAGGCAAAAATCTCATCGAGCGCGCAAAGCTGCTGATCTCAATAGCTGCCCCAGAGGCCCGCGAAGAGCTGGATCGAGCAGCGCGCGAACGCTTCGGCTACGCCTACGCCCACCAAGGCCCCATCCGCTCTTGAGAAGAGATGTTAAAAGTGGTTATAGAGTTGAACTATGAAGCGAGGGCAATTGTTTCTATTTCAAACAACAAAGAATGGAGCCATCTTTGAAAAACACACATCTTAGATAAGCTGCTAGCGCAGGCGCAGGGGCAGTAAGAAACAGCGAAGCCAGCGGGCCATCATGCGTATGAAATCGACGCATCCCTCTCCTACTCTAAAAACAGCAAAAAGCAAATGGGCGCATCCCTCCTTTCAGGTATGCGCCCATTAGCTTTTTGTTGAGGCTACTTAATCGCCATCCTGGCTGCCTCGGTTCTTGGCTTTGTCTTTTTTCTTGTCGACGGTCGATGACGCGGTGTCTTTTTCTTCTTTAAGGTCGAGTTCGGTGCCTTGCTCATCGATTACGCGGTATTGGAGCATGGCCAGGCTCTGGTCAGGCACGATCTTGAACCCTCGGCCCAAGGCTCGGCGCCATTGCCCATAGAGCGATGTGAAGACGCCCCGCTTGATGTAGGCGTCGACATAAGGATGCACATACATCCGGAAATTCTTTAAGCCCAATTCGTGCACCACATAGCGCAGTTTGCTGTAGAGAGTGTCGGTGAATAGCAGCGAAGGCTGCACCTCGCCCTTGCCGAAGCATGACGGGCATGTCTCATTGGTGACTATGTCGAGAGCCGGTCTTACGCGCTGGCGCGTGATCTGCATGAGCCCGAATTTGCTCAGAGGCAGGATGTTGTGGCGCGCGCGGTCATTTGCCATCACTTCGCGCATGTGGTCGAAGAGGGTCTGTCGGTGCTCAGGCTTGTTCATGTCGATGAAATCGATCACAATGATACCGCCCATGTCGCGCAGGCGCAGTTGGCGCGCTATTTCGTCGGCTGCTCGCAGGTTGACCTCCAGGGCGTTGCTTTCCTGGTCGGGAGCGGCCTTGGAATGGTTGCCCGAGTTCACGTCGATCACATGAAGAGCCTCAGTATGCTCGATGATAAGATATGCGCCAGATTTGAATGACACGGTCTTGCCGAACGACGATTTGATCTGTTTTGTGATGTTGAAATGATCGAAGATTGGAATATCGTCGCTGTAGATCTTCACGATGTCCTTCTTGTCGGGGGCGATCAGCGAAAGATACTTCTCAATCTGGGCGAATGTCTCGGCGTCGTTGACATAGATGTTTTCAAAGTCGGGGGTGAATACGTCGCGTATCACTCCTTCGATGCGGCTTTCCTCTTCGAAAATGAGGGCCGGGGCTGTGGCTGTGCGAGCTTTCTCAATGGTTTTCTCCCAGCATTGGCGCAGGGTGGTCATTTCTCGGTTGAGCTCGGCGGCTCCTTTGCCCTCGGCAGAGGTGCGCACGATCACTCCGAAATTCTTAGGCTTGATTGAGGCTATGAGTTGGCGCAGGCGCACTTTTTCCTCAGTGCTTTTGATCTTCTGCGATATTGAGATCTTGTCGGCAAAGGGAATAAGCACCATGTATCGGCCGGTGAACGAAAGCTCGGTAGTCAGGCGCGGGCCTTTTGTGGAGATGGGCTCTTTTACGATTTGCACCAGCAATGACTGCCCCGGAGCAAGCACATCGGCTATTGCGCCGTGCTTGTCAATGTCGGGGAGCATTTTCAGCTTGCTGATGGGCTGTATGGGACCTGATTCTGGGTTGAGCACCTCGCTGAGGTACTGGCTGTAAGTGGAAAAGTGGGAGCCAAGATCCAAGTAGTGCAGGAAAGCGTCCTTATCGTAGCCCACATTGACAAAGGCGGCGTTCAGACCCGGCATCAGCCTCTTGACCTTGGCCAGGTAGATGTCGCCCACGGCATACGCCAAATTGCGGCTTTCCTTCTGCAGGGAAACCAGGCGGCCGTCCTCCAAGAGTGCGATCGACGCCTCCTTGGGTTGAATGTCGACTATAAGTTCGCTTTTCATTATACTTGAATGTTAAAAACAAAGAGCAACCGCTATCTACGGCGAGCATCCATAATATGCCCCCGTCGAGACAGCAGATTGCCCATTTGTGACGTGTTTCTCAAGCCGCTTTTGCGGCATTGAGGGGAGAAGAATAGTCAGGCTGCGAAGCCCAGCCCCTTGCGGGGCTGCTTACTTCTTCTTGTGACGATTCTTTCTCAGGCGCTTCTTGCGCTTGTGAGTAGCCATCTTGTGGCCTTTTCTTTTCTTTCCGCTGGGCATTGTAGCTGGAGTTAAAGTGGGTTAAACAATTGTCTCTGTTATTATGCGTGAGCCTCTCGCTCTTATTTCACCTCCTGCATGAAGGCCTTTGACGGCTTGAATGCGGGTATCTTGTGCTCCGGGATGATGATGGTTGTGTTCTTGGTGATGTTGCGAGCTGTCTTCTCGCTGCGGGTCTTCACTATGAAGCTGCCAAATCCGCGCAGGTACACGTTCTCATCGTGTGCCAAGGCGTCCTTGACCACTTCCATGAACTTCTCGATGGTCTCGAGCACATGAGCGCGCTCGAGGCCCGTAGCGCGTGAAATTTCGTTGACGATGTCGGCTTTTGTCATGATGGTTTATAAATTAATGTATAATATCTTGTATAGCTTTGTTGCATTCAGCTAAAAATCGCCCCGAGGGGGCGGTCTGAGTTTTCAAGGTGCAAATATCGTAATTATTTTTGAAACAACACAATAATTCTTCGATAAATCTTCATTTTTGTGTCAAAAAAATGGCTAAAATCCAAAAAACCGCCCTTTTCAACCCTCCAGAATCGCCACTTTTTTTGTCAAAGAGGCAAAAAAACAAAAAAAATGGGGAAAATGAGTCTAAGTTTTTGGTGTTGTGGCAAAAAATGCCTACCTTTGTGCACTTTTTGTACTTGCGACAATAATAAACAATAAATCATTATAACCAACAATGTCAACACTTGAGAAAATCAGAAGCAAATCGGTGTTTTTGTTCATCATCATCATCGTAGCGCTTCTTGCGTTCATCTTGGGCGACTTCCTCACCTCAGGCCGCACTTATGCAAGCTCTACTACAATGTACAGCGCCGGAGGCACAAAAGTCGACTACAATGACTACCAGCAGGCCATGAGCCAGATGCAGAACACTAATGGCCAGGATGCCAGCGAGCTTGAACAAATCATGCTCCAGCGCCTGCTTATGCAACAGATGCTTGAAGACCAGTACAAGAAACTCGGCATCAATATCACCGACAGTGAGATTTCACGCATCATGAACGGCCAAATGCCTATCTCGCAGCAGCTCGGATACGCTGCTCAGCAGTTCGGCCTCCCCGCCATCGATCGCCCCACTGTCCTTGACGCCATCAACAATCCCAGCCGTTACGGCCTCTCTGCCGACCAGCAGCAGATCCTGCAGAACATTTGGTCAGCCGAGGAGCAGCAGCTCGAAGAGTCGCTTAAGACTCAGATCTACTTCGGCCTCATCGGCGGCCTTTTCGGCGCCAATGAAATCGATGCCAAGAATCTGTACAACGATAATATGACCCGCGTGCCCGTGCAGTGGGTAGCAACCAGCGTGGCTGGTGCCAGCGAGGATGGAATCGAGCTCACCGACGCTGACCGCAAGGCAGCCTACGAAGAAATGAAGCCCGCTTTCAACACCAGCATCTTCGTGGCCGGCATGGATCCCATGGCCGCTCGCAACCAGAATAATCGCCCCTTCGCAATCAACGAGCCTGTAAAGGCCATCGATTACATCGTGGTTGACATCCAGCCCTCAGGCGCTGACTATCTGGCAGCCGAGGCTGAAGTGAATGCCGCAATGGCAGCCCTGCAGGAGCAGCCCGCTCTCGAGGGCCTTATGGGCAAGAGCAAGTTTGTCAGCAACAGCAACAATCTGTCTCTGGCCAACATCAAGAAGGACAACACCCTGCGCCAGCTCTCCGACAGCGACCTGGTGGTAGGCAAGGTGAAGAAACTCGCCTTCAATCGTGGACAGAACACTCACACCCTGGTGAAGGTGCTTGGCCGCACCAACGAGGTTGACTCAATCAACATCAGCGCTTACGGCGCAGAAAACGCTGCCCAGGCTGATTCTCTGATGGCCCTCCTCAAGAGCGGCACAAAGCTCGACTCGATGCTCCTGGCTGCTCCCGATCGCGGCTGGAACGACCAATGGGTATCTCTCGTAGGCGCACAGGCTCCCATCAAGGAGCGCATGCTGGCTGAGAGCGTAGGCGCACCCTTCCTCTATGCCGACAGCGTGCAGGGCATCTACACCATCTATCAGATCAACGAGCGCAAACCCGCTGCTCCCTATGCCGAAATCGCCACTATCACATACACCGTGGATCCTTCAGCCCAGACCGTAAGCGACCTCAAGACTCAGCTCAACGGCTTCTTGGCTACCAACACCCAGGGCGACCGCTTCAGCGCAAATGCTGACTCGCTCTACGCTCTGCGCCACGGCTACGTGACTGCTTCTTCAGCCCACATCGGCACTCTCGCCGATACCCGCAAGGCTGTGAAGTGGGTCATGAACGCAAAGCCCGGCCAAGTGTCAAAGGTGTTTGAGACACCCCACGAATATCTGGTGATTGCTGTGAAGGAAGACATCCAGGACGATTATCTGCCCTACACCTCAAGCTCAATCAGCAACTATATTGACCGCACAGCAATGCGCAACCGCAAGGCCGCCAAGCTGATCGATCAGTATGCTGGTAAGGCCAACAACCTCGAAGGCTATGCCGAGCTCATGGGCACCGAGGTGCGCACCGACAGCACAGCATCGTTCAACTCCAACACCCTGCCCGGTCACATGGGCGACAACTATCGCCTCCAGGCTCTGCTCAGCGCCTCAAAGCCCGGCGAAATGGTAGGTCCTTTCCAGAACGACATGGAGATCGTAGTCTTCACTCCCGGCGAGCGCAATGACAACGGCCGCCCCTACGACTTCGCTTCTGACAGCCGCACATTCATCAACGCCTTTGGTCCGGTCTTCGACATGCAGGGCCGCAAAGCAGTTGACCCCGTGCTCTTCCAGGTACTGGTCGGCGACAAGCAGGTGAAGAACCGCAGCCTCAACTTCGTACAAGACGCAGAATAATCCGAAATTATATCCCATTACAACCCCGCACTCAATTTTTGGAGAGAATGCGGGGTTGTTTAAATTTTGTAAGGACGCTTTGCCAAATCCAACTTTCATCTGTTAATAAAAAGTCAGATTTTCATCTACAAAAAATGTCGGGATTTTTCACATCAGTCGAATTCTATGTCATATTGGCCGTGATAGCGGCTGCGATAGTGGCATTTGCAGCGCGGCCCGGTGGCACCGGCCCCGTGCAGGAATTCTTGCTGGCTGGCACCCTGAGCCGAGGCTCAGCAAATGCTCGCCCCGAACTGGCCATCGAGGTGCGCCCCAATGGCCAAGTGCGTCTGGTGCGCCGCGGAGTGGATGGAATCACTGACGATGGAGCTGTTAGCTTGGCAGTGAAAGTCAAAGGCACTGATGTGATGATCGAAGAGCGTCTGACACCAGGCAAGGGCATACTCGAGCCAGATGTCTCTGCCGAATTCTTGATTAAGTTCCTTAAACCAGCTCGCTACCATGTGAAATATAACAGCCAAAAGACCGGTCTCTTCGCAGCCTTCCCCCTGCATGTGACCCCAGGCATCAAAACAATTAAAGAACTAACAAGATAGTAAAACACCCAAACACCAATATGAATGTAGCGATAGTAGGTGCAAGCGGCGCCGTAGGACAAGAATTCCTCCGTGTTCTGGACGAACAGAACTTCCCCGTAGATGAGCTCCGCCTTTTTGGCTCATCACGCAGCGCAGGTCGCCATGTGCAATGGCGCGACCGCGATATTGTAATCGAAGAACTTCAAGACAACGACGCTTTCAAGGGCGTGGACATCGCCTTTGTCTCAGCAGGCGCCAGCGTGTCGAAACAATATGCTGACACCATCACCCGCCATGGCGCGCTGATGATTGACAACAGCAGCGCTTTCCGCATGGACGACGATGTGCCTCTGGTGGTGCCCGAGGTCAACGGCATGGACGCCTTCAACGCGCCTCGCCATATCATCGCCAATCCCAACTGCACCACCATCCAGATGGTAGTGGCCCTCAATGCCATCCATCGTCTCAGCCCCATCAAGCGAGTGCATGTGGCCACCTATCAGGCTGCCAGCGGCGCAGGCGCCAGCGGCATGTATGAGCTCGAGCAGCAGATGAAGGAGATTGCCAACGACGAGGAGCCTACCGTGCAGAAATTCGTAAGCCAACTGGCCTACAACGTAATCCCTCACATCGATGTGTTCACCGACAACGGCTACACCAAGGAGGAGATGAAGATGTACAACGAGACCAAAAAGATTATGCATGCTCCCAATCTGGATGTCAGCGCCACATGCGTGCGCGTGCCGGTGATGAGAGCTCATAGTGAGGCCATATGGGCCGAGACCGAGCGCCCGATAAGCGTGGAGGAGGCTCGCCAGGCATTTGAGGACGCTGAAGGCATAGTGCTCGTAGACCGCCATGAGGCCAACGGCTATCCCATGCCGCTGCACACAGCCCACCTGGATCCTGTCTATGTAGGCCGCGTAAGAAAAGACCTTAGCGATCCCAATGGCCTCTCTTTCTGGGTGGTTGCTGACCAAATCAAGAAGGGAGCAGCCCTCAACGCCGTGCAAATCGCCCAATTCATGCTTGCTCACAAATAAGGATTTGGGATTTGGGATTTAGGATTTGGGGACATCACCCAAATTCAGTATTGTTCCCAAATCCCAAATCCCAAATCCCAAATCCAATGATAACAGCAGCAATAGTGACACAGCCGGTCACGATATTCCTTATCGTGCTTGGGATCATTCTGTGCGCTCCATTGCTGCTAAACAAGCTTAAGGTGCCCCACATCATCGGCATGATTGTGGCCGGAGTGCTGGTGGGCCCTTACGGATTCAACATCATAGCCCGTGACTCCACATTCGATCTTTTCGGCCAGGTAGGTCTGCTTTACCTGATGTTCCTGGCGGGCCTGGAGATCGATATGTACCACTTAAAGTTGAATCTCAAGCGCGGCCTCATATTCGGTCTGCTGACGCTGATCATCCCCCTGGCCATGGGCATCGCCAGCAGCGTATGGATCCTGCATCTCAATTGGCTTACTGCCTGGATGCTTGGTGCCATGTACGCTTCGCATACCCTGATCGCCTACCCGGTGGCCACGCGCTTGGGCATTAGCAAGGCCCCGGCTGTGCTGATCGCCATCGTGGGCACCATCATAGCCGTGATCGGCGCCCTGCTTGTGCTGGCGGGAGCCGCCAGCGTAAAGCGCGAAGGCACTCTCGACGCCAACGACATGCTGCGCCTGTTAGGGCTCATGATTGCTTACTGCTTGGTGGTGCTTTATTCCTATCCGAGAATCACGCGCATTTTCTTCAAGCATGTCAACGACAAGGTCACCCAATATGTCTATATCCTCACCATGGTGTTCCTGGCTGCATGGATAGCCCAGGTGATCGGTCTCGAGGGCGTGCTTGGCGCATTCTTTGCGGGTCTGGTGCTCAACCGCTACGTGCCAGCCGGCTCTTCGCTGATGTCAAGCATCGAGTTTGTGGGCAACGCTCTTTTCATCCCCTTCTTCCTGATAAGCGTAGGCATGATGATTAATGTCAGGGTGATCATGGAACATGGCACCTTAGCGGTGACTGGCATCATGCTGGTAGTAGCCCTTGCAAGCAAATGGGTGCCGGCTTGGATTGCGCAGAAGGTCAATGGCCTGAGCAGCGCCAGCCGCACCGTGATGTTCGGCCTCACCACCGCCCACACTGCCGTAGCCTTGGCGGTAGTGAGCCTGGGCTTCCGCATGGGCATGCTCAGCGAGCCAATACTCAACAGCACCATCCTGGTAATCCTGGTGACATGCGCCATCGCGCCAATGGTAACCTCGGGGGCCGCTGCGCGCCTTAAGGTGGAGATGCTCGACAGCGAGGATGGCAGCGGCGACAATCTGGTGAAGCGCACGCGCCACAACAATACTCTGATTTCCGTAGGTTCTCCACTGCTGGCACAGCCTCTTATCGAACTGGCGGTGCTAATGCGCAACGATCGCGGACGCCACAACTTCTATGCCATCCATGTGCGCAATGAAAATGGCAACACAGCGCGCGCTGTCTCGCGCAACGCCCTGGAGGAGGCCGTCAAGGCTGGTGCTGCTGCCGATGTGAAGGTGGAGACTCTCGACCGCTTCGACGTGAACGTGGTCACTGGCCTGGTGAATGCCATCAACGAGCGTGACATCACTGAGGTGATCGTGGGCATGCACCGGCGTAACACTGTGATCGACTCTTTCTTTGGCCACAATATCAGCCAACTGCTGCGAGCCACCAACAAGATGGTGATCATCACTCGCTGCTTCATCCCACCTAACGCTGTCACGCGCATCGTAGTGTGGGCGCCGCCAAAGGCTCAATACGAGACTGGATTCAGCCGTTGGGTGCGCGGATTGGCTCGATTGACGCGCCAAGTGGGCTGTCGCATAATTTTTTGTTGCACTGCCGAGTGCCAACCTTTGATCCGAGGTGTTATATATCAAGAGAACTATGGCATACGCTGCGAATTCGAGACCGTAGAACAGTGGGACGATTTCATCATCATGTCGAACAAGGTACTCGACGACGATCTCTTCGTAGTGATTGGCACACGCGTCAACTCGGTGTCATACACAAGCGAAATGGTGGAAATGCCGCAGTTCCTGCAACGCTATTTCTCACAAAACAACCTGCTGGTCATCTATCCCGAGCAGTTTGGCGAGACCCCTCAGGCAATCGAATCGTTTGCCGACCCGATGCAAGCCGACATGCAATCTGCCCCCTCGCCGCTCTGGCTTAAGGCTAAGGCCGCATGGAAGAAGCTCAACAGCAAAAAGAAAGTGTTAACTCATCGCAACCGGAAGCCAAGAATACCGCAAGAATAAAGTAAGTGACCTAACCAAAACATCAGAGAGTATGCTGTCGATCGTAATCCCCGTGCGCAACCGCGCACATCAAGTGCAAAGCACCCTCGATTCGGTGCTTAAGCAGACATACCGTCCGCTCCACATCATTTTGGTTGATAATGGCAGCACTGACGACACCTATGAGGTGCTCAAGAATTGGCAACGGCTCAATGCATCGAAAGATTTCACCATAGAGCTGGTGAGCGAGCCAAAGCTTGGGGCCTCGGCAGCGCGCAACGCGGGGCTGAAGTTGGTAAAAAGCGTGTGGGTGATGTTTTTCGACAGCGACGACCTCATGGCGCCCGAGCATTGCGCCCGAGTCATGGCAGGGGCCAATCACAACCCCAAGGCTCAAATCGTAGGATGGCCAGTGGAAATCATCCCTCTGAAAGGCAAGAAAAGGATATTGCCATGCGAGAACGATGATGCTCTCTTCCACTGTGTGCATCATGCCTCGCTGGCCACTCAGCGCTACATGGCTCGCACCCAACTGGTGCGCGATGCCGGCTTGTGGCGCCCGGATGTCATGGTGTGGAATGACATAGAATTGGGGGTGCGTCTGCTCAAACTTCTCGACAGCCGCGGTCAGTTTGTGATTCTTGGCGGAGGCACCTCGGTGACCCAAATCGAGCAGCATGCGAGCATCACCGGCACCAACATGAGCCACAACGGCCCTATGCGCGAGCATTCGCTCGATTGCATTGAGCAGTCGCTGCCAAATACCAAATGGTGGATCGTGAATCTCAAGCGCGCCATCCTGGCGGGCAATTACTACAAGGAGGGCAGCAAAGATCAGGCTCATGCCCTGAAGAGCAAAATCAAGCCTGCCAATCGCTGGCGCTCGTTCCTTTACACATTCGCGTACTGCTACACAGCCATGGGCGCGCGGGGAGCCGCTCGCCTGCTTAGGCCCTTCTTCCCTAAATAATTTGGCTGTCTATATCCAATTTGCCATCATCTTGACAAATTCCTCACGAAGAGGCTGCGCGTCGAAGCGTGCCTGCCAGCTGGCATAGGCGCGCTCTCTCATCTGCTCCAAAAGTTTGGGATCCTTAAGATAAGGCTCTATCAGTTCCACAAAGTCTTTCTTTCCCTGATTCACATCCATCAACAGCCCGTTGTCCCCATCGGTGATGGCCTCCGGGATGCCGTCGATGCGCGTAGAGAGCACAGGCACTCCGTAGGACAAACTTTCCATTATTGCCACTGGCAAGCCCTCGCTTTCGCTCAGCAAGAGAAAGAAATGGGCAGGATGCTCCACATAGTGGCGCTGCACTTGCTCATTAGGCTGCTCTCCATGCATCACCACCTCGAGATTAGTGGGGGCATGGCCTATGCGGCGCTCGAGCTCTATGCGCTCGGGGCCGTCGCCTATCACATCCCAGCGGAATTTCATGCGAGGATGCTTTCGAGCCAGCGCATGCAGGCAATCGAGGGTGAAAAGCACGCGCTTCACCGATGTCAGGCGGCACACAGTGAGAAAAGTGAAGGGATCTTTTTCCTTAGGCGTCGGCGACATTTCCGGATACAGTTTGGTGGAACCCAAGAAGGCGCAGTGGATTTTCTTTTCTTGCTCGGGGAACTGGCTGATGAGATATCGCTGTCCATATTCCGAACAGGCCCACACTCCCTCAATGGCTTGCAGAGTGTGCCTCCTGAGCAATAAAGGCTTGCGCTCGCCGGGCAGATCATAAAGGTCCTGCCTGTGTGCGCGGGCGAAGAACTTGCAATAGGGGGAATAAGGTATAAATGTGGCTGCCGAGGCGCCAATGTCAAACCAAAAGTTGTACACTGTGACAGGATTTTCTGCGGTTGCAGGATATTCATGGGCAAGCCAATTGGCAAAAAGGCGCGAGCGATGTGTGATTGACAATACCTTCCTCATCCTGGCCGGCGACACCAAAGAGATGGGATGTGCTGCTATCTGACGCCACATGTAGGTTGTGAGCAGGCTTTTCATAGCCTGTAGGGCCGTCATGCGGGGCATGCGAGCAAACCGAGCGTCAACCTCGTAAAATTCGGTGGGCTCGGGGTCCCTAAAGGGGCCTTCGTAGAATTTTGGCACTATGACAACACGGTCAAATTCTTTTTTTAAAAGCGGGAGTTCAGGTTGCAGAAACGTGGACTCGGTGACCCCAGCAATTGGAAACTGCTCGGTCACTAAAACAAGCGTCTTCATGGAATGAAATTACAATTCTGTTACAAAATTACAAATTATTCCATAAACCACCAAAAAAAACAATGCTAATACTGCCCCTCTTAACAAATTGCAGCACATCACCCAATTTCTTATTTAAATAGGATGATGCGCTGCAATAATAAATATGTTTTTAATATGCGTGCTCGTGGACGGCTTTGACGGCGCGGCCGCTGGGGTCGTTGAGGTTCTTGAAAGAGGCGTCCCAGGCCAGGGCCTCGGCTGTGGAGCAGGCCACTGAGGGTACCGAAGGCACACAGGCTGCTGCGGTGGCGCTCGGGAAATGCTCTTCAAAGATGCTGCGATAATAATATTCCTCCTTGTTCTGCGGCGGATTCACCGGGAATCGCAGAGCTGCGGTGCGCATCATCTCGTCGGTCACTGCCTCGGCGGTGACAGCCTTGAGCGTATCGATCCACGAATAGCCCACGCCATCGCTGAACTGCTCCTTCTGCCTCCATGCTATTTCCTCTGGCAATAAATCCTCAAAGGCCTTGCGGAGCACCCACTTCTCCATCTTGCCCTTGCCGGCCATCTTGTCGGCAGGATTCAGGCGCATCGCCACATCCAGGAATTCAGTGTCCAGGAAAGGCACGCGACCCTCGACGCCCCAGGCCGAAAGGGCCTTGTTGGCTCGCAGGCAGTCGTAGAGATGGAGCTTTGAGAGTTTTCTCACTGTCTCCTCATGGAAAGCCTGAGCATTGGGGGCCTTGTGGAAATACAGATAGCCGCCGAAAATCTCATCGGCGCCTTCGCCGCTGAGCACCATCTTTATGCCCATCGACTTGATCACTCGCGCCAGCAGATACATGGGCGTGGAAGCGCGCACAGTGGTGACATCATAAGTTTCCAAATAATAAATCACGTCGCGGATGGCATCCAACCCCTCTTGCACAGTGTAGTTGATCTCGTGGTGCACTGTGCCAATATGCTCAGCCACCTTGCGCGCTGCAGCCAAGTCAGGCGCCCCCTTGAGGCCTACGGCAAAAGAGTGGAGCCTCGGCCACCAGGCAGCCTGCTCGCCCCCGCTCTCGATGCGCCTTGGCGCAAACTTGGCAGCAACCGCCGATATGATGCTCGAATCGAGACCGCCGCTTAGCAGCACCCCATAAGGCACGTCGCTCATGAGTTGGCGCTCTACGGCCTTTTCCAAAGCCTCGCGAAGCGCCGGGATGGAAGTGACATTGTCCTTCACGGCGTCATAACTTTCCCAATCGCGGTGGTACCATCGCCGCATTTCGCCCGAACGGCTGTCCCACACATGCCCTGGCAGGAAAGGCTCGATCACATTGCAATAACCCTCGAGAGCTTTAAGCTCCGATGCGAAATAGCGATGGCCGTGAGCGTCAGTGCCAGTGTAGAGAGGAATCACGCCTATGGGGTCGCGAGCCACCATCATGAAGTCATTCTCCTCATCGTAGAGGACAAAAGCATATATGCCATTGAGCTCGCCTAAGAAATCCGGCCCTTTGTCGCGATATAGCGCCAGTATTACCTCGCAGTCGCTTCCGGTCAGGAACTCGTAAGAATCAGCGTAACGCTTGCGCAAGTCGCGATGATTGTATATCTCTCCATTCACCGACAGGATCACCTTGCCATCCTTGGTTTTCAGGGGCTGGCCTCCCGACTCCGGATCCACGATCGACAGACGCTCGTGAGCCAATATAGCATTCTCACCGCAATATATCCCCGACCAGTCGGGACCGCGGTGACGGATTGTTTTTGACTGCTTTAGCACCTGCGGGCGCAAAGCCTGGGCCTCATCGCGAGTATTGAACACGGCTATTATTCCGCACATAAAGTTATGATTTTAATTTTTACCTTAGAAATTTTCCGCAAATATAGTAAATATCTTTCAATTTGACACTCTATTTACAGAAAAAGTGACATTTTGATGTCACTTTCTTTAACCGTCGACAAATTGCCTTATTGCAAATGCCTAATCTGCAACAAAAACTATAATTGCATGAAATTGAAGATATATAGAAAAGTTTTTGTAATTTTGCAATTATTTCTGTTGATATGAACGACTTTATCAAGATATTGAGGCGATTTGTACCCCCCTACAAGCGCTACATGATACTGAATATTATCTTCAATATTCTTACGGCCTTCCTTACGCTCTTTTCATTCGCCCTGATTATCCCTATCCTGGAGATGCTCTTTGAGATCAAGGAGGCCCACTATCAGTTCATGACCCTTGGCGAGGGAAGCCTCAAGGATGTGGCTATCAACAATTTCTATTACTACACTCAGCAGTCGCTGCAGAAATTCGGCCAGGTTACCACCTTGGGCTTCTTGGGAATCGCCCTGGTGATAATGACAGCCCTGAAGACAGGCACAGCCTACCTGAGCAGTTATTTTATCATACCCCTGCGCAGCGGCATCGTAAGAGACATCCGCAACTATGTCTATGACAAGATCACAACCCTCCCCATCGGCTTCTTCACAAGCGAGAGGAAAGGCGATGTGATGGCCCGCATGAGCGGCGACGTGACAGAGATAGAAAACTCGGTAATGTCATCGCTCGACATGTTCTTCAAGAACCCCGTGATGATAATCGTGTGCCTGAGCATGATGATCGCGATCAGCTGGCAGCTGACTGTGTTCGTGCTGATATTGCTGCCCTTAGCGGGCTTGGTCATGGGCCGCGTGGGCAAGAGGCTCAAGCGCAAGAGCCTCGAACTGCAGAACCAGTGGGGCACCCTGATGACCAATATCGAAGAGACCTTGGGGGGCCTGCGCATCATCAAGGCCTTCAATGCCGAGGACAAGGTGAAAGCGCGTTTCCACCAGGAGAACCAAGAATTCTATCATCTGAGCAATGTAGTGGCTCGCCGACAGTCGCTGGCCCACCCCATGAGCGAATTCCTGGGCACAGTAGCGATAGCAATCGTGCTGTGGTTCGGCGGAGCATTGATCCTAACCGGCGCATCCTCGATGAATGCCGCATCATTCATCTACTACATGGTAATCTTCTACAGCATCATCAATCCCGCCAAGGATCTGAGCAAGGCCATGTATTCGATACAGAAGGGATTGGCGTCGATGCAACGTGTCGACAAGATCCTCAACGCAGAGAATCCCATCCGCGACCCCAAGGATCCCAAGCCGCTGCCCGTAGTGGCTGGCCCGATACGCTATGAGGACGTGACTTTTTCCTATGCCGACAAGCCGGTGCTCGAAGATGTAAGCCTCGACATCCCCTCGGGAGCCACAGTGGCCTTGGTGGGGCAGTCGGGAAGCGGCAAGACCACCATGGCTGACCTGGTGCCCCGCTTTTATGATGTCGACAAGGGGCGCATCACCATCGACGGCATCGACATACGCGATTTCAAAGTGCATGATCTGCGTTCGCTCATGGGCAATGTCAACCAAGAGGCCATCCTTTTCAACGATACCATCTACAACAACATAACATTCGGCGTGGACCACGCCACCATGGACGAGGTAGTGGCTGCCGCCAAGATTGCCAACGCCCACGACTTCATCATGGCCAGCGAACAAGGCTACGACACATGCATCGGCGACCGAGGCTGCCGCCTCAGCGGCGGACAGCGCCAGCGCCTGTCGATTGCCCGCGCCATCCTCAAGAATCCGCCCATTCTTATCCTCGACGAGGCCACCTCGGCCCTCGACAGCGAGAGCGAGCATTTGGTGCAAGAAGCCCTCGACCGACTCATGCAGGACCGCACCACCCTGGTGATTGCTCACCGCCTGAGCACCATACGCAACGCCGACATGATCTGCGTGCTCCACGAGGGGCGCATCGTTGAGCGTGGCACCCACGACTCGCTCCTGGCCCTCGGCGGGTATTATAAGCGCCTGGTCGACATGCAGAACCTGAATGCCGGATCCTGAGACCCATCTTTTGACAAAGACAAAACCAAAAATCAAACATCAATGTTATTCAACTAAACCAGAGAAACTATGAAGAAGATTTTCTATCTCCTGATGGCCTCGGCCATCGTAGCTGGCTTCACCGCATGCGGAAGCAAGGCTGAGAACAAGACCGAAGAAGAGGCTGAGACCCAGGCCGAAATCAATGTGCCCAATGCCTACGAGGGCGTGATCAACCTTGAGAATGACTCTCTCTTCCGTCCCACCACCGAAGTGGCCATTCCCACCGTGCTCGACTTCAACGCCACATGGTGCGTACCCTGCAAGAAGCTCACTCCCGCCTATCATATCGTAGCCGACGAATACAAGGGCCAAGTAGCATTCTATTCGGTTGACATCGAGGCCAATCCCGAGACCGCAACCGCATTTGAGATTGAGTCAGTGCCTACCGTTGTGATCCTGCTCCCCAATGGCACAATGCAGCGCCATGTGGGCCTTGGCGACTTCGTAGAGGGCTCGATCAAGCCCGATGAGGTGGGCGCCGCTCCCGACAGCATACTGACACCCATCATCGCTGACCACCTCAAGCGCATGGTGGCCGACGAAATGTACACCACCGAGTAATCCGCCCCTCACCCATAATAGGAAATGGCGGGGATGCCCCGCCATTTCCTACATAATTTTGACAACTCATAACCTACAAGAATATGACACTGAAAGAAATTCTACAGCAAATCGGTGAACGCCACGGCGTGGAGCAGCTCAATCCCATGCAGCGAGCTGTCAGCAATGCCAAAAGCGAACGCATAATCCTGCTTTCGCCTACCGGCAGCGGAAAGACTCTGGCATTCGCCGTGCCTTTGGCTTCGCGCCTAAAGCACGAGCAGAAACTGACATCGCCCCAGGCTGTGATCATCGCCCCAAGCCGCGAATTGGTAATCCAGATTGCCGATGTGGTGCGACCAATTGCCAAGGGTTTCAAGACAGTGGCTCTCTATGGCGGTCATCCCATGCCCGAAGAAGTCAATTCCTTGCAAATTGTGCCTGACATCGTGGTGGCCACCCCAGGTCGACTGCTCGACCATATCCTGCGCGACACCATCGATGTGTCGCGCACCCAGCAGTTGGTGCTCGACGAGTACGACAAGGCTCTGGAACTGGGCTTCCACGACCAGATGCGCCGCATCGTAAAGCGCATGCACCGTCTGCGCTACGTCACACTCACTTCAGCCACGCCATTGGCCGAGATGCCTGACTTCATCGATCTGAGCCAAGCCAAGGTCATCGATTACAGCAGCAAGACCGAGGCTCCGCGCAGCCGCACAGTGGTGGAAATCGTGCGGGCCGACTCCAAAGACAAACTCGAGAGCCTGGGCAAGCTGCTCGAATCGCTGCCCAATGGCCGCACAATCGTGTTTGTGAATCATCGCGAAAGCGCCGAGCGCGTCTACGAATATCTCAAGAAGAAGGACATGCCCGTGGGGCTCTATCATGGCGGCCTTGACCAACTGCAGCGCGAACTCGCCATCGACATGCTCAACAATGGCACTACCCCCATCCTGGTCAGCACCGACCTGGGCAGCCGCGGCCTTGACATCGAGGCTGTGCGTTCGGTGGTGCACTACCATCTGCCCCCTACCCCGGAGAGCTGGACCCACCGCAACGGCCGCACAGCCCGCGTGGATGCCGAGGGCCATGTATACGTGCTGGTCTCGGAAAATGAAAAACTTCCCGAATATCTCGATGCCGACAGCGAATATGTGCCCTCAGTTGACAATCCTGACCCAATCGTCAGCGACCGAGCCACCCTATACCTCAACTTAGGCAAAAAGGAAAAGATCTCCAAGGGCGACGTACTGGGCTTCCTCGGCAAGCAGGGAGGTCTCGACGGCAAAGACATTGGCAAAATCGTGGTCAAGGATCACTGCGCGATAGTGGCAGTGCCGCGCTCGATGGCTGATGCCACCATCAATGCCCTATCTGGAGCAAAAATCAAGGGACAGCGAGTGAAAGTAAGCCTGTATCTGTAGCGATGACCCAAGGGCGCCCCATAGTGTCAGTGATCGTGATCACATACAACCAAGAGAAGTATGTGGCGCGCACTCTCGACGCCATCTTAGCGCAGCGATGCGATTTCTCCTTCGAGATTGTGCTCTCCGACGATTGCTCGAGCGACTCTACACCCGCCATTTGCCAGGCCTATGCCGAGCGTTATCCTGATGTCATCCGTTATGCGCAGAATCAGGCCAACAAGGGAGTGGTCGACAACTATTTCGACACCGTGCGAAGAACCCGAGGCATGTACATTGCCGACTGCGGAGGCGACGATGTGTGGTGCGACCCACTAAAACTGCAAAAGGAAAAGGACCTCCTCGATGCCAACCCCAATGCCGTGCTCGTGCACACCGATTGGGCCTATCTCCATGAAGACTCCGGCGCTCTCGAGGATTCTGACCCTGACAATCTGCGCCAGCGGTGGAGAAAGCCAATGCTTCCGGGCATGGATTATTTCATCCCCATGCTTACGCGCAGCCCTAACCTGCTGGTGCATTCATGCACCATGATGTTTCGCAGGGATGCCTTTGACCGCTGCGACAATCCCGAGTTTTTCTCAGGCCGGAGATGGCTCAGCGAAGACTTGCAATTGATTGTGGCCCTGTCGCGCGAGGGCGATTTCGCCTATATCCCCGATGTCACGCTGCATTACAGCGTGGCTAAGCCCTCGATTTCATCGTCCGAGAATGCGGCGAAGGCTTATCGCTTCTACCTCAATGCATTAGAACTAACGCGCGCCTTACAGCAGAAATACCAAGTCGCGGATCAGTCAATGGAAGAATATTATTCTCGCGCTTGGCACTACATTATGGCTCTGGCTCTGCAAAGCCGCGACAAAAACAAAATCAGCCAAGCTCGCGAGCTTGGCCGATCATTAAAGGTTTCTATTAGTTTGCGCACTCGTCTCAAGCTGCTTATAAATCGCTTGGGAGGATGGTGATGGTGAACGAATCAGTGCCATCAGTGAAATTGTACACGATGGTCACGCCGTCGTCCTCGCAGAGCTTGCGCATGCTGTCCTGAGTGCTGTCAGTGGCGAGCTCTGCCACCTTGGCATCGTGGAGCAGAGTCTGGCGCTCCTTGAGGGATTCGAAAGGTATCACGCTGTTGTCAACCTCAAGCAGAATCACCAACTGGCCGTCCTGAGCGGTCACGCTCTTCTGGGTCACACCCTTGGAAAGTTCGAAGGGACAGGCCTCATTCTGCTTCTGGACAAACTGATCCAGCGCCTCAGTCGCTGTCTGGGCATTAGCCATCAGGCCAATCGCCAATATAGCCATCATCAATAATTTTTTCATACTAATTTTCTTTTAAAATATCTACAGCTTTTAAGAATACAGGGTTAAGCGGATTTGTGGCTCTCACATATATGCCATCCTCGTAAAGGTCGCGAGTAAGATAGCCCTTGATAATGCCTTCGATTACCGGGCGCGAAATCTCCAATTGCTCCGGATTTGGCTCTATGCCTTGCTCCTTAGCCATGGCCACGATTTCATCCATCATTTGCTCAGGCACCTGGAATTCCACAATGAAAGTATCCTCATTGGGATATTGGGCCTTCAAGTCGCTGCGGTGATGGTCGATGTAATTGAGAGTGTATTGCGGAATAATGGCCTTGGCCATAAGATCGCGGTAGTACTGGGAATAGTACGAGGTGTCGACCGGCACGAACTCATCAGGCATGATGCCGCCACCGCCGTACACTGTGCGCCCCTTCTTCAGAGTCTTGAAGATCTGATGGTCGTCGAAGTGTATGCTGTCGCGGCTCCAGAGTTCTCCACTGGTGTAGCGATTGAGCATGTCGAGCTGGTATTCCTCGCCCTTGCCCTTTTCATAAGGCTTTTGGATGGAGCGCCCCGTAGGGGTGTAATAGCGGGCCACGGTGAGACGTATCATCGAGCCGTCGGGGAATGGGAAAGGCCTCTGCACCAAGCCCTTGCCGAAAGTGCGACGACCCACGATGGTGGCGCGGTCGTTGTCCTGGAGGGCGCCCGACACGATTTCCGAGGCTGATGCCGAATACTGGTCGACCATTACGGCAAGCGGTCCGTCGAAGAGGGGCTTGCTCTCTTCCATGCGATAATACACGGGCTCGGAATTCTTGCCCTGGGTGTACACTATCAGGTCGCCCGGCTCAAGGAATAGCGAGGCTATGTCGTAGGCAGCCTTAAGATAGCCTCCTCCATTGTTTTCAAGGTCAAGGATGAGTTTCTGCATGCCCTTCTTCTGGAGCTTCTTTATGGCATCGGCCACCTCCTGGCCTGAGTCCTCGGCGAAGCGCGACAGGCTGATATAGCCAATCTCAGGGGTCACCATATAGGCGCCGTCGACACTGTTGATAGGTATGTCGTCGCGAGTGACGATGAAGTCGATCATCTCTTCGTTGCGCTTTATCGTAAGCTTCACCTGCGAGCCCTTGGGTCCGCGCAGAGTCTTCAGGATCTGGCTGTTGGGCAGTTTCTTGCCTGCGATTATGGTGTCATTGGCAGCCACGATGCGATCGCCGGGGCGAATGCCCACCTTTTCGCTGGGTCCTCCCGACACGGTCTGGATCACATACACAGTGTCAGTGCTCATATTGAATTGCACGCCTATGCCGGAGAATTTGCCTTCGAGCGGTTCGTTGAGGTCCTTGGTTTCTTGCGGGGTGGAGTACGACGAGTGGGGATCGAGGGTCTTGAGCATAGCCACAATGCCCTCGGTCACTATCGAGTCTGCATCCACATCCTCGACATAGAAATTCTCTATTATGTACTCTGCATAGGTAAGCTTGCGGCCTGGAGGGAAATTCTCCTCCTGGGCCAAGCCTTGGCACACTGTGCCAATCATCAATATGAAGAGAGCTATTAGCTTGGTTCTCATAGCGGAAACGTAAAAAAGTATAAAACAATGGAGGTTAGACACCGCCCTATCTTACTTATAACGTCTTTGCGCGGCAAATTGTTAAGGCAGGAAACGAGAAACATCCTGACCATAAGCCTGAAGCTCGCGCACAAGCGACGAGGAGACGTAGGCCAACTCCGGATCAGCAAACAGGATTACTGTCTCCAGGCCAAAGACCGAGCGGTTGGCATCGGCCATGTCTCGCTCATACTCATAATCTTTGACTGAGCGCACGCCCCGAAGTAAAAAGCGGGCATCAAATTTTTTTGCCAAATCGCCAGTAAGGCCGCTCCAGGCGGTGACCACCACCCTGGGATTCGCCCCATAGATTCTCTCCAGCGGGCCGCACAGGGCTTTCAGTTCATCCTCAGTGGTGTGCTTGGCAGCGTTCACCCCGATGGAGATCACGATGCGGTCGAAAATCTCCAATCCGCGCCTTACTATGTCGGCATGCCCAATGGTGAAGGGGTGGAAACTGCCGGCAAATATGGCTGTGCGCTGAGCAGGAATTTGGCTTTGGATGCCTAAATCCTGACAATCTTTAGGAGATTTGGCTGTCATCTTCTATCACAAGGTTGTTGATGATGAAATTCTGGCGCTCCATCGTGTTTTTGCCCATATAGAATTCAAGCAGGGCGCTTACATGATCATCCTTGCGCAGAGTGACCTTGTCGAGTCGGATGTCGGGGCCGATGAAGCCACGGAACTCATCAGGCGAGATTTCTCCCAAGCCCTTGAATCGGGTGATTTCGGCATCGCTCTCGCCAAAGTGGTTGATGGCGGCTATGCGTTCGGCATCGTTGTAGCAGTAGAACACCTCATCCGTGTCCTTCTTACGGCGGCTTTGGGCCTTCTTCGAGCGCACGCGGAAGAGCGGCGTCTGCAGCACATAGACATGGCCCATCTTGATCAGATCCGGGAAGAATTGCAGGAAGAATGTTATCAGCAGCAGGCGTATGTGCATGCCATCGACATCGGCATCAGTGGCGATGATCACCTTATTGTAGCGAAGGCCTTCGATGCCGTCCTGCAGATTCAAGGCTGCCTGCAGCAGGTTGAATTCCTCGTTGAGCACAAGTTCCTTCTGGGTAAGGCCGTAAGCATTGAGGGGTTTGCCTCGCAGGGAGAACACAGCCTGGGTGCGCACATCGCGTATCTTGGTGATGGAGCCGGCTGCTGAGTCGCCCTCGGTGATGAAGATCGACGAGGCCTCGCGCATGTCTTCCTTGCCGCGAGTGTCGTTGAGATGCACCGTGCAGTCGAGGAGTTTCTTATTATGCAGACTTATCTTCTTATTCTTTTCTCGGGTGGCCTTGGCGATGCCAGCCATTTCTTTGCGCACTCGCTCGCTTTCTTGCACCTGCTTTAGGATGATCTCAGCCACATCGAGATTGCGGTGGAGGTAGTTGTCAAGTTCCTTCTTTACGAAGTCGCCAATGAATTTGGCCACAGTCAGGCCCTCATGGTTCATGTCGCGGCTGCCGAGTTTGGTCTTTGTCTGTGATTCGAACACTGGGTCCTGCACCTTGATGGCGATGGCTGCCACCATGCCGGCGCGGATGTCGGAGAATTCGAAGTTCTTGCCAAAATAGTCCTTGATGGTCTGTGCCACCGACTTTTTGAATTCTACCAGATGGGTGCCTCCCTGGGTGGTGTGCTGGCCATTGACAAAGGAATAAAATTCCTCGCCGTACTGGCGCACATGGGTTATGGCTATCTCTATGTCTTCGCCCTTGAGATGGATTATGGGATAGAGGGGTGTCTTGTCCATGTTCTCCTTAAGGAGGTCGAGGAGGCCCTGGCGCGACATGAATTTCTTGCCATTGTACATCATGACCAGGCCGGAATTGAGGAAGCTGTAATTCTTCATCATCTCGACCACATAGTCATCATTGTATTTGAAATCGCGGAAAATGTTTGCATCGGGGGTGAATCTCACCATGGTGCCGTTGGGCTCGTCGGTATCCTCTATCTCGCCCTCGCTTACAAGCACGGCCTCGCTGAAGAGAGCTGTCTTCATCTGGCCATCCCTGATTGACTTGATCTCGAAATTGCTGCTCAGCGCGTTGACAGCCTTGATGCCCACGCCATTGAGGCCCACTGATTTCTTGAAAGCCTTGGAGTCGAATTTGCCGCTGGTGTTCATGGTCGACACAGCCTTCACCACGCTGCCCAGAGGGATGCCGCGACCGTAATCGCGCACTGTGACGGTGCCCTCCTCGGTAATTTCCACCGTGATCTGCTTGCCAAAGCCCATGGCGAACTCGTCGATTGAGTTGTCGAGCACTTCTTTCAGGAGCACGTATATGCCGTCGTCGCTTTTCGAGCCGTCGCCCAAGCTGCCTATGTACATGCCGGGGCGCTGCCGTATGTGGGTGCGCCAATCCAGGGTGCGTATGTCGCTTTCATCGTAATTCGGCTCGTCGGGGAGTCGGTCATCAAACATAGGGTCTATTTCTTCAGCCATCTTTCTTGTCAATCTTCTTGTATGCAAAGTTACGAAATTGTTTTCAGTTTTCGGTTTTAAGTGTCCGTTTTTTTCTGATTTTAAGTCGGGAGTCGACGCAAATTTGGTGGCTTAGAAACTTTTTCGTAACTTTGGGAGTTATATTTGTTAGACCAAATACAATAACATGAAACAGCTTTACTTGACTCTTATGGCTGCCATGGGCATCATTCTGCCAGCGGCTGCCCAACAAATTGTGACTTCCTCCCCTTCGCCCTTACAGGAAAACAGCGAAAACGTAGTGATCACCTACCATGCCGACCTTGGCAACCAGGCTCTGATGGGGCTCGACGCCTCCATCCCGGTGTATGCCCATACAGGCGTAATCACCAATCTCAGCAGCAGCGGTTCTGATTGGAAATATGCTCCTACCTGGCTCGACAATAGCGACAAGTACCTGATGGAGTATGTGGCTCCCAACACTTATCAGCTGAATATCGGAGATATCCGCACATATTATGGTATAACCAACGAAGACGAGACAGTGGAAAAACTGGCTTTCGTGTTCCGCAACGCCTCTGGCTCGCTTCAGGGCAAGACCAGCAGCGGCGGCGACATCTTCCTGGATGTGTACCCTGCCGGATTCCAACTCGATTTTACTTCCAACGCGCCTTTAGTGCTTAACAGCACCAACTGCGACGTGACCTTTACTGCCTCCACAACTGTGCCCAGCACCATCAGCATTTATCTTGGCTCTACTGACACCACGCCAATTGCCACAGTGTCGGATGCCACATCTCTGGTGAGCGCATATACATTTAGCGAGGGTGACAGCTACGACGTGATTGCCAAGGCCACCAGCGGCAGCGACAGCGCCGAGAAGACGCTCCATGTGTGCTATCCGGGCAACTCGGCCTTGGTGGCTTATCCGGGCGGCACTCCCGCAATGGGAGCAACCCAGGAGTCGAATGGCGATGTCACCTTCTGCATCGCAGCTCCGGGCAAGACCAATGCGATGATCATGCCATCGTGGGACAACTACTCAGCCATGAGCAAGAATGTGATGAACTATACCGACATCAACGATGTGCGATATTTCTGGATCACTGTCAGCGGCCTGGATCCCAACACGGAATATGGCTATTATTATCTTATCGATGAGAGCATTGCCGTGGGCGATCCCTATGCACGTCTGGTGCTCGACCCATACAGCGACAAGTGGCTCGATGATGGCACCTACCCCGATGTGATGCCCTACCCGTATGAATATGTCGACAACAATGCCATGATTGCCGTGTACAAGGGTACTCGCGACCAGTATCCTTGGCGCGTGGAGAGCTTCACTGGCGTCGACCAAAGTCAACTCATCATCTATGAAATGCTGATTCGCGACTTCACCGGCACCGAGGGGGAAGCCCTGGGCAATGGCACCTTGGCAAAAGCCATGGAGAAACTCGATTACCTGCAGGATCTTGGCATCAATGCCATTGAGCTGATGCCCATCACTGAATTCAACGGCAACAACTCATGGGGCTACAATACCAACTTCTATTTCGCTCCTGACAAGGCCTATGGCTCGCCTGAGGATTATCGCGCTTTCATCGACGAATGCCACAGCCGCGGCATAGCCGTGATTCTTGATGTGGTGTTCAACCAGAGCGATGGGCTGCATCCCTGGTATGTGATGTATCCAACCAATGCCAATCCTTTCTACAACGAACGCGCGCCTCACGCCTACAGCGTGCTCAACGACTGGAAGCAGGACAATCTCTTAGTGCAGCAGCAATGGCACGACATGATCCGCTACTGGATGACAGCATACAAGATCGACGGTTTCCGCTTTGACCTGGTAAAGGGCCTTGGCGACAATGACAGCTACGGCGGCAATGCCTCGGAGTCGAACACCAACAGGTACAATGCATCGCGCATCGAGCGCATGAAGCAACTCACCGAGGTGATCCACAGCGTCAATCCCAACGGCTATTCGATCAACGAGGACTTGGCTACGGCTTCCGAGGAGAATGCCATGGCTGAAAATGGCCAGATCAACTGGGCCAATATCAATGATGCGTCCTGCCAATTCGCCATGGGGTATCCCGAGGACAGCAATTGCAACCGCTTCTATGCGCCTCTCGACAGCCGCACATGGGGCTCGACCGTGAGCTATGCTGAAAGCCATGACGAGCAGCGCGTTGCTTTCAAGCAGATCACTTGGGGCGTGGCCGGTGTGAAGGACAACTTGGCAGCAGCCATGCGTCGCTGTGGCGGCGTGGCAGCTCAGATGCTGCTGGCTCCCGGTGCTCACATGATTTGGCAGTTTGGTGAACTGGGCAATGACACTAACACTAAGAATCTCTCCACTTGGGAGAACAACACGGATCCTAAGCCTGTGCTCTGGAGCTACTTCGACGTGCCTGATCGCCACGGTCTGTATGAGAATTACAAGGAGCTGATCGATATTCGCAAGTCGAACCCTGACTTGTTTGCCGAGGGTGCCAATGTCACGATGCAATGCGCCGTCAGCAACTGGAACAATGGTCGCTTCATCTATCTATCCACCGATGACAAGGAGCTGGTATGCGTGATCAATCCGAATCTCTCCCAAGCCACGTTCTCGGGCGTGACATTCAAGCAAGCAGATAATGCAGCCTATCGCGCAGCATCGCAAAGCTATGATGTCAATTACAGCTTTGATGCCTCGGCCGGCACGGTAACTCTCGAGGGCAGCAGCTATGTGGTGCTGGTCAATGACAAGGTCGGCGGAGTCACCGACATCAACGTCGACAATAGCGCGGCTCCTCGCTATTACAATCTCCAGGGCCTTGAGATCCTCAATCCCCAGCCCGGCCACATCTACATCATGATCTCCGGCTCCAAAGCCACCAAGGTCCTCTTCGAGTAACCCCCTCCGCCGACGGCTCCTCCCGACCGCAGATTTCGCATATATTCTCTCGTCCGCAGATTTCGCAGATTAACGCGGATCGAGACGAGAGAAACGAATGACGAGAGAAACGAAAGACGAGAGAAACGAAAATTTACGAATTGACGAAAATTTACGAATTGACGAAAATTCACGAATAATTACATATATGCCTGCCGCCAGTATCGGGTAGTCGGGGGTTTCAACCCCCGATAGGAGAGGGGCTCCGCGAGCCCCGATAGGAGAGGGGCTCCGTGAGCCCCGATAGGAGAGGGGCTCCGCGAGCCCCGATAAAGCCGCGGCTCACGTAGCCGCTCCCCTACCGCGGCTCATGGAGCCGCTCTCCTACCCGCGGCTCATGGAGCCGCTCCCCTATCGTGTTGAAAAAGTAAATCCAGGGCGCTGCTTACAGCACCCTGGATTCGTATATAATCGCAATGAATAAGTTATGTTTACTCTCTCGCTCCGCACTCATCTGAAATTTCAGTGCCCTCCACTATTACATCTGAGAATGTATTTCTCTTACCTCGGTAAATACTGGAGCATTCTTCGATTGTTTCAATCTTGAACACGTATATGCCCATCCCACCACTCCTCCAAACCTTGCCGCCCTAAATTTCTGGGATTTTGACAAGGCCAAGACGTTGCATGTGACTATGGGATATAAAGATGTCTATCAGAACCGCAACTGGAATTGCTTTGATATTATTGTTGATGACCACTAGTGTTTCATAAAAATTGAAAACATTGCTTTCGAAATGTTAAAGACCGAA
>CAYTXF010000003.1:52108-56197 GCA_964440745.1 uncultured Bacteroides sp. | reverse complement strand
AAATCACCAAATCACCAAATCACCAAAATATGTACAATTGGCAAAAGATAAAGGATTACGAGGATATCCTGTTTGACTTCTTCGAGGGCATTGCCCGCATCACTATTAACCGGCCCAAGGTTTACAACGCTTTCCGTCCGCAAACCAATCGAGAGATGCTCGACGCCATGCAATATTGCCGCGACAACAGCAAGGTGCGCGTGGTGGTAATCACGGGCGCCGGCGACAAGGCTTTCTGCAGCGGCGGCGATCAGAATTACAAGGATCGAGGCGGCTATCGCGATGCCGATGGCACGCCGCGCCTCAACGTGCTCGACATGCATAAGGCCATACGTTCGATCACCAAGCCTGTGATAGCAGCCGTCAATGGCTACGCCATAGGCGGTGGCAATGTGCTGCAAGTGGTGTGTGACCTGACCATAGCCAGCGACAATGCCATATTCGGCCAGACTGGCCCTAAGGTAGGCAGTTTCGATGCCGGCTTCGGCTCGTCGTACTTGGCACGCTGCGTGGGCCAGAAGAAGGCTCGCGAGATATGGTTCCTATGCCGCCAGTACTCGGCGCAGGAGGCCCTGGAGATGGGCATGATCAACAAGGTGGTGCCTTTCGACAAGCTCGAAGATGAGGTGGTGGACTGGTGTCGCACCATCATGAAGCGAAGCCCATTTGCGATACGCATGATCAAGCGCGCGCTCAATGCCGAACTCGATGGCCAGCATGGCCTTATGGAGTTTGCTGGCGATGCCACGCTGATGTATTATCTGATGGATGAAGCCCAGGAAGGCAAGAACGCTTTTCTGGAGAAGCGCGATCCGGATTTCGATAAGTTCCCGCAATTCCCTGGATGATGAGGTGGAAAACTGACTGGGTAAAATACCGCCTTTATTTCAACTTTGAGGCCCGCACATCGCGCCAGGTGATGACTTACAAGGATACCTATTTCGTGCGTGTGCGCGACCTCGAAAATCCCGAAATATTCGGGATAGGGGAAGCTAATCTTTTTGCGGGTCTTTCAGCGGATGATACGCCTGATTTCGAGGAAAAGCTCGACGAGGCATGTCAAGGAGATTTCTTTGATAAGGATTGGATTTATTGCGATTCGCCAACCATACGTTTTGGGTTAGAAACCGCCATGAACAATCTTTTCATCAAGCTTTTTCCGGATAGGATGATTCCAAATCCTGGCGACAGAGAGGCTCAATGGATCGAAGGCAAGATGCCAATCATCATTAATGGCCTGGTATGGATGGGCGATCAAAAGACCATGGCGAGACGCATCAACGAAAAGCTCAATCAGGGCTTTCACTGCATAAAGCTTAAAATCGGAGGAATAAATTTTGATGAAGAGTTGGCACTGCTCGACTACATCCGCTGTCAATACCCAAGAGAAATGGTAGAACTGCGTCTTGATGCCAATGGCGCCTTTGATTCCAAGGATGCGCTGGAAAAACTCAAAAGGCTGTCAGAATACGACATCCACTCGATAGAGCAGCCCATAAAGTCTGGCAATTTGGAAAAAATGGCTGAGCTTTGCCGCAGATCGCCAATTCCTATTGCGCTGGATGAAGAGCTTATTGGTCTCCATTCGGATCGCGAAAAGGAATTCATGCTCGATGAGATCAAACCGCGCTACATAGTGCTCAAGCCGGCTTTGGTAGGCGGAATTAGAGAGAGTGCCCATTGGATAGAGGCTGCTGTGCATCGCGGCATAGAATGGTGGGCTACCTCAGCCCTGGAGTCGAATGTGGGCCTTGAAGCAATAGCCCGCTGGGTGTATTCTCGATGGAATCCGCTGCCACAAGGCCTGGGCACCGGACAGCTTTATACCAACAACATTCCTTCGCCGCTCTTCGTAGAAGGCGAAGGCCTGTGGCATGATCCGGAAAAGAAGTTTGACTATGGAGTTATCGGATTTCCTGACTGAATGGCATGACCAGGAGCTGTGGGTCAGAGCCCATACCTCAGGATCTACCGGAACGCCCAAAGACATAAGGCTTCTCAAAGCCGACATGCGAGCTTCGGCTCGCGCAACCAACGCCTTTTTCGGCATCGGTCCAAAGTCAGCCTTGGGGATCCCTTTGGATTTTGACTACATAGCGGCAAAGATGATGGCTGTAAGGGCCGAGGAGGCCGGCTGCTTGCTAGTACCCATGAAGGTGACTAATAGCTTGACGATAGATCGTAGGCTCACTTTGCTATCGATAGTGCCTTCGCAGGCATCAGCCCTGATCTCACATCCCGAATGGACTGACATGATCGATAATTTATTGATAGGAGGAGGACCCTTGGCTCCGTCGCGAGAACAAGAGCTTATCGAGGCCGGATACCGGGGATATTGCAGTTATGGCATGACTGAAACATGCAGCCATGTGGCGCTGCGCAGCCTTGGCGAGGATCTTTACCATGCCATGCCCGGCATCTCTTTTGAAACCGATGCACGCGGCTGCCTGTGCATCTTGGCTCTGGCATTCAGCTTTTGTCGCCTTGTCACCAATGATGTGGTGGATCTGGTCGATAGTCATAGTTTTCGATGGCTGGGTCGCTATGACAATGTGCTTATCAGCGGCGGAGTGAAAATCCATCCCGAGCAGGTGGAAAAAATATACGCCCAATATCTCGACTGCGACTTTTACATCAAGGGCGAGCCGGATGAGAAATGGGGTGAAGCTCTGACATTGGTTGTCGCAGATCAGTCATTGGACCCCGAGTATCTATTGGCCAAGCTTAAGGCCAAAATCGCCGACCATAAGATGCTGCCTAAGAAAATCCAAATCGTGAAAAGCCTGCCAAAGGCTAAAAATGGGAAAATAAGGCGATTATGAGGCCCAATTTTCTAAATTTTCAAGATTCCCTAACAAGATTTTCATCCGTAAACTATTGGAAATGAGAAGATAATGCCATTTTTCATCTCTTGAGAATCGAAAAAATCGGCCGTCCTTTACGGGCGGCCGATTTTTTCGATTCTTCTGTCAGGATTTGGGGTAGAAGTTCTCAAAACTGTTGTCACTGTAGAAAACCGTGATGTAAGTGACCCTCTTGTTTGAGTCAGCCTTGACCGGTATTGGCTGCCGACTGTCGATTTCACTGAATGGAAGTTCGGGAGCCAGGTTTTTAGGACTCGCATCCTCAGCCTGGGTGAGATTGGGCAAAGATGGAGCCTCCTGCACATTCTTGGCTGGAGCAAGCGTGCCGTCGAGACACATGGGACCGTCGCCAAAGAGAAGCCAGGCAATGTTCAGATCAGGATAGGCGTCATGGAGCTTTGTGAGCACCTCGTTGCTGATCTTCTTGTTTCTTCCGCTCAGGATTTGCGAAAGCGTAGGGCGCGGGATCTGCGCTGCATCCGCAAATTGCGACACTGTCATCTGCAAATGCTCCATATATAGTTTCAGACGGTCAAGTAGGCTCATATCTTGATAAAATCTGTATTAAATAGGCGAATTTATTGTTTGCAAATGTAATCAATATTTTTGAAACCACCAAATTTGTGAATGAAAATTTTGATATGCATTTGAAAATTGCTTGTAAATTGCTGATTGCGAATGTGAATTAACAAGTGGGAACGACCATTTCGCCCAGCTGGGCGCATGGCGGAGTGGGGCGGATCGGTGGGTTAAACCTTAACTTTAAGTTTAGGACGCAACCATGGGCTTTGCAGCGAGTTGCGACCGCAAATTAAAGGGGTCCGGGAGAGATCTGGGAAACCCCCCGATTTCTAAAGTAAGATTTTATGAATTCTGAGTATTTAGTATGGTTATCAGAAAGTTATAGGCTATGTTAAAAAGTGTTTCACCCCAAAATTGACCTTTGTAAACAGGCTGATGGCGCGATTTCCAAATCATTTTTGCCAAACCGAATGCGGAATTCGGTTTGTGATTGCATCAATCGTGCCGGAGTGCCTCGATGTTGTTTCTGGAATTCGTTGGCATTTTTTAATCGTTATTGTAATCAACAAATGCAAACTTCAAATTTTCATCATGATCATCAATTTTACCTCTGTAAAAATCAAGCATTCCAGGAGTCTCGGTCGGTTGTTGAACGGTCGGTTGTCGTGTGCTTCATCGCTTTCACATAAATTAAACAATCCAA
>CAYTXF010000003.1:8603-52008 GCA_964440745.1 uncultured Bacteroides sp. | reverse complement strand
TTGAACGGTCGGTTGTCGTGTGCTTCATCGCTTTCACATAAATTAAACAATCCAAAGGGGGCGTTTTGTTCGCACAATGTTGCAATAATTTTGTGTTTTTCAATTTTTTACAATTCACTTATGCGATTTCCTCCCTTTCTGAGATTTGAAAATTTCGGGTCGGGCCGACCGTCCGCCGGAATTTTCCGATTCTCGCGAAGCCGAGTATGCTCTCTTCTTAGCCAATCCCTGAGGGATTGTTTCAAATAGCAAAGACATTATCTCTTGATTATAGAATAGGCACCAAAGGTGCCTATTTATAAAAATGGAGAATTCTCCATTCTAATTGAAAGAATCCCGCTGGGATTCATTTAATGGAGACAAGATATGACCCCGGCTGGGGCGCCTCCAAGGGATTTAACATTTTTAACTATAATCGGTATTATGTTAAATAGGATGCCATTCCGCCGCTCCCCCTCCGTTTTTCAAGCATTATTCAAATATTATTCGTAACTTTGCGCAAACTTTCCGATTATGGCCGTAATATTGAACATAGAGACTTCCAACAAGCCGTGCTCGGTGGCGCTGACAGCCGAGAGCATGGTGCTAAAGCATTACGAGGACTTTTCAGGACGCAACCACGCCACCATGCTCAGCGACTTCATCAAGGGATGCCTTGACTTCGCGCGCGACAAGGAAATCAGTCTGGAGGCTGTTTCGGTGTCGATGGGTCCAGGCAGCTACACTGGGCTCAGAATAGGCCTCAGCGAGGCCAAGGGACTTGCCTACAGTCTGGGCATTCCCCTGATCGGCGTGAGCACGCTGAAGCTGCTGACCACGTCTGTGATGTTTTCCGGCGAGAACGTGCCCGACGACGCCATTTTCGTGCCCATGGTCGACGCGCGCCGCATGGAGGTGTACACCGCAGCCTACGATCTGGCCTTGCAGCCCCTGATGGAGCCGCAGCCCCTAATACTGGGCCCAGACAGTTACGCCCAGCTGCTTGCAGCCGGGCGCCCTACTCTTTTCTTTGGCGACGGCAGCAACAAATACCGCGCCATCGCAGACAAGCCAAATGCTCTGTTCATCCCCAATGTGCAGCCTCTGGCAGTGGACATGCTTGCCCTGTCAGACCTGGCCTACATGAAGCGCGAATTCCTGGATCTGGCTTATTGCGTGCCTGAATATCTCAAGGACTTCCAAGCCACCAAGCCCAAGGCTGTGTTTTAGTGATTTAGTCGTAATTGATCTCGTCGAAGCCTTCGGCGTCGAATTCTGAGGGATCGTACTCGTCGCTTCCGTAGAATTCCTCGTCGATGTCCTCGATGTCTGCTCCCACGCTTGCTGCGGCCTTCTCCTCGAGGCCCTTGGTGAATTCGTCGATGTCCATGGTCTGCTGTGGGGCCTTGCCCAGAGCCAGCGTGCACACTGGATCCTTGAGCATCTTGCCGGTGATTATGGCCTTCAGCTCCATGAACATGCACCTGTCAGTCATATAGTCGAAGACGAAAAGCATCTTCTGCCCTTCCTCTTCGAGATTGTCACTGAGTTCGCATTCGTCCATCAACCACACCTCCTGGTCATCATCGGTATACATGTCCTCCATTGTGATCTCCTTTTGCTTCTCCCAGTCGTCGCTGCAGAGGAAAAACGAGCACATCTGGTTCTTGTCATATCCTACGCTGTCGCAAATGGCATTCTTAAGATCGAGGAATGTAGCGGTGCCGTCGATTTCAATCTCACGCTTGAAGTTTGACACCTCGTCTGACACTATTCTGAATCTAAATATCATGGTAGTTTTGTTTAATTTCAATATTACGCTGCTAAGTTAACAATTTAAATGGGACAAAAACAAATTTTTTTAAGAAAATTTTTGCCAACAATCGATATTTTCTTTTAATAGACCAAAATTTGTGAAATTTGGCATATTCTCGAGCAAAAACCGAAAAGATAAATTTGTGAAGTCAAAATTTATGATTAATTTTGCAACTTGATTTACCCCCATAAGGAATCAAGAAAAATATATATAAAAGAAAATACAGCAATGAACGTAAGCTTAGACAAGACCGGCAACGTCGATGGCATCATCAAGGTGTCAATAGAGCAGGCCGATTACGCTGACAAGGTAAAGAAAGAGCTCAAGCGCATCTCAGAGACCCACGTGATCCCGGGTTTCCGCAAGGGCAAAGTGCCTATGGACATACTGCGCCACCGCTTCGGCAAGAGCGTGAAAAGCGATGTGATCAATGACATGGTTTACCGCGAGGTAGTGAAGTACATTGACGACAACAAGCTCGACATCCTGGGCGAACCGATGCCCGTAGAGGTAAAGGAAATCAGTATGGACGAGCCCGACTACACCTTTGAATACGAGGTGGGATTCGCTCCCCAATTCGACCTTGCCGTCAACAAAGACATCACTCTCCCCTACTATACTATACAGGTTTCCGACGACATGCGCGCTGAGCAGGACAAGGCCTTGCGCGAGCGCTTGGGCGCACAGGTGCCCGGCGACACTGTCGACGATCGCGCTTTGGTGAAAGGCGCCATCATGGAGCTCAACCCTGACGGCACCGTCAAGGAAGGCGAGGACGCCATCCAGGTCATCAACGGTATCGTGGCTCCCTTCTATTTCAAGGATAAGGAGGAGACCGAAAAATTCATTGGCAAGCATGTCGACGACAAGGTAGTGTTCAATCCCCACAAGACATGCGATGGCAGCGTCACCGAGCTTTCCTCGATGCTCAACATCGACAAGGAGCGCGCAGCCAACGTGACAGCCGACTTCGAGATGGCCATCTCTGAGATCATTGTGCTCAAGCCCGCCGAGCATGACCAGGAATTCTTTGACAACGTGTTTGGCAAAGACAAGGTGCACAATGAGGAAGAGTACACAGCTGCTCTAACCCAGATGATCGCCCGCTCTCTCAGCGACAACAGCCGCCAGCTCTTCGCCAACGACGCTCGCGACTATTTCGTAGACAAGTACAAGGATGTCGAGCTCCCCGACGCCTTCCTCAAGAAATGGCTTGTGGCTCGCAATCCCGAACTCACCGCTGAGAACATCGATGAAGAATACGCCAAGATGCGCGACTCTCTGATTTGGCAGCTCATCAAGGGCGAAATCAGCCGTCAACTCGATGTAAAGGTTGAAGAGGCCGACCTCAAGCAAGTGGCCAAGATGATGACATACCAGCAATTCGCCCAGTACGGCATGACCAACCTCGACGACACTGTGATCGAGAACTATGCCGACCACATGCTCCAGGACAAGCAGTACCGTCAGCGCATCGTGGAGAACGTGAGCGAGAACAAAGTCTACAGCGTGCTTCACAACACTGTCACCATCGATAATAAAGAAGTGACCCTCGACGAATTCAAAAAATTGGCTCAAAAGGCCTGATTTTTGAGGAAAATCAAAAAATCAGCCTCAAAAGGCAACAAAATAATCTGGAAATTTTCATATTTCCAGATTTTTTTGTAACTTTGATTAATAATTGACAAACTTATTGACAACTTAGTGAAATTATGAATAACAACGATTTCAGAAATTACGGCGTTCGCCATCTGGGAATGAATGGCCTGGCACTTGACCAGTACATTAATTCGGTCAATTCCATTACTTCAAGCTACATCTCGCCTACCATCATAGAAGAGCGCCAGCTCAACGTGGCCCAAATGGACGTGTTCTCGCGCCTGATGATGGACCGCATCATATTCCTCGGCACCGAGGTCAACGACTACACAGCCAATGTGATACAGGCTCAGCTGCTCTACCTCGACTCAGCCGATCCCGGCAAGGATGTGTCGATCTACATCAATTCGCCCGGCGGTTCGGTCTATGCGGGCCTGGGCATCTACGACACCATGCAGTACATCAGCAGCGATGTGGCCACAATATGCACCGGCATGGCAGCCTCGATGGCAGCTGTGCTCCTGGTATCGGGCACCAAGGGCAAGCGCTTCGCCCTGAAGCACAGCCGCATCATGATCCACCAGCCCATGGGTGGAGCCCAGGGCCAGGCAAGTGACATCGAAATCACTGCCCGCGAAATCCAAAAACTCAAAAAAGAACTCTATACCATCATTGCCGACCATTCTGGCCAGCCCTATGAGAAAGTGGAGCGCGACTCAGACCGCGACTACTGGATGACCGCTGAGGAGGCCAAGGAATACGGCATGATCGACCAAGTTTTAGTGAAAGCCAAGCATTAATCATATAAGGATGGCTAAAAAACAGACTGGCATAGCTTGTTGCACCTTCTGCGGAAGGCCTGCCGACATGGCTGAATTCCTTATCCCCTCTCCCGACGAGAAATCTTGCATCTGTCCGGACTGTGTAGAGCAGCTCCACGAGATGATCATCGACTATCACAAGCAGGTGAACACCGGCCGCAAGAACAAGACCGACAAGGGAGGCAAGGATGCCATTGACCTCAAAAAAGTGCCCAAGCCAAAAGAAATCAAGGAATTTCTTGATCAATACGTCATTGGCCAAGATAGCGCCAAGCGCTATCTTGCAGTGGCCGTATACAATCACTACAAGCGTCTGGCCCAAGCAGTCAGCGACGATGTTGACATCGAAAAGAGCAACATCATACTGGTAGGCCCTACCGGAACCGGCAAGACCTTGCTGGCTCGCACAATAGCCAAGATGCTCGACGTGCCCTTCACCATCGTCGACGCCACTGTGCTCACTCAAGCCGGCTATGTGGGCGAAGATATCGAGAGCCTGCTTACCCGCCTGCTGCAGGTGGCCGACTACGATGTGGCAAAGGCCGAGCGCGGCATCATCTTCATCGATGAGATCGACAAGATTGCCCGCAAAGGCGACAACCCGTCGATCACCCGCGATGTCAGCGGCGAAGGCGTGCAGCAGGGGCTGCTCAAGCTCCTCGAGGGCTCTGTGGTGAATGTGCCACCGCAAGGCGGACGCAAGCATCCCGAGCAGAAGATGATTCCGGTGGACACCAAAAACATACTTTTCATATGCGGAGGCGCCTTCGATGGAATCGAGGACAAGATTGCCCATCGCCTCAATTCGCATGTGGTGGGATATGCCACTTCCGACAATGTGCGCCGCCATCTCAAGCGCGAGGACTACATGCGCTATGTGGCTCCCCAGGATCTGAAGAGCTATGGCCTCATCCCTGAGATCATAGGCCGTCTGCCTATACTCACTTCCCTTGAAGCGCTCGACCGCGACGCTCTGCGCAGGGTGCTGACTGAGCCCAAGAACGCCATCACCCGCCAGTATGAAAAGCTTTTTGCCATGGATGGTGTCAAACTCGAATTCTCTGACGAAGCCCTGGATTTCATCGTGGACAAGGCCATCGAATTCAAGCTCGGTGCCCGCGGCTTGCGCTCGATAGTGGAGACCATAATGATCGATGCCATGTTCGACATACCCAGCACAGCAGACAAGAAATTTGTGGTTACAGCACAATATGCCCAAGATCAGCTGAAGAGAGCCAATTTCGAGGCTCCTCTTGGCTGATCGGGGCCAAACCGTTCATATTAATCATATTAATTCAACGACATCCCCAACAGTGGTTAAATCCGACTTCTAACATTTCTTCTCCTCACCTCTTTCTCTTTCCCGCCAATGGACCAATGTTTCAGACAACAATTAGCAAAAGCGCTGAAAAAGCATTTTGGCTTTGATTGCTTCAAAGGCAATCAAGAGGCCATTATCACCAACCTCATGCAGGGCAATGACACATTTGTGCTCATGCCTACAGGAGGTGGCAAGTCGCTTTGTTACCAATTGCCAGCTTTGCTGATGCCCGGCACAGCCATCGTGATCTCGCCGCTTATCGCGCTAATGAAGAATCAGGTGGATGCCATGCGCAATTTCAGCGAAGTCGACAATGTGGCCCATTTCCTTAATTCATCGCTCAACAAGGCTGCAATCGAGCAAGTGAAGGCTGACGTCCTGTCGGGCCATACGCGCCTGCTGTATGTGGCGCCTGAATCCTTGACCAAGGATGATAATATCGATTTCCTGCGCCAAGCCAACATCTCATTCTATGCCATCGACGAAGCTCATTGCATCTCGGAATGGGGCCATGACTTCAGGCCCGAATACCGCCGCATCCGACCTATCGTGAATGTGATTGGTGTGCGTCCGATAATCGCTCTCACCGCCACTGCCACTCCCAAGGTGCAGCATGACATTATGAAGACCCTGGGCATACTCAACGGCACTGTCTTCAAATCATCGTTCAACCGCCCCAACCTCTACTATGAGGTAAGGCAGAAGACCAAGAACATAGATCGCGACATCATCAGATTCATCAAGAATCATGAGGGAAAGTCAGGGATCATCTATTGTCTGAGCCGCAAGAAGGTGGAAGAGCTTGCCGAGCTGCTTCAGATCAACGACATCAAGGCTCTGCCTTATCATGCCGGCATGGACAGCACCACGCGCAACGCCAACCAGGATGCATTCATCAATGAGAATGTGGATGTGATCGTGGCAACGATTGCCTTTGGCATGGGCATCGACAAGCCTGATGTGAGGTTTGTGATCCATTATGACATGCCTAAGAGCCTTGAAGGATATTATCAGGAGACAGGGCGCGCAGGAAGAGACGGGGGCGAAGGATTGTGCATCACTTACTATGCGGCTAAGGACCTGCAGAAAATGGAGAAGTTCATGCAGGGAAAGCCAGTGTCGGAACAGGAAATCGGAAAGCAGCTGCTGGCCGAAACGGCCAGCTACGCCGAGTCATCGGTGTGCCGACGCAAGACACTGCTGCACTATTTCGGAGAAGAGTATTTGGAGGATAATTGTGGATGTTGTGATAATTGCATTAATCCTAAGAAAAGAGTGGAAGCTAAAGAAGATTTGCTTGCAGTCATCGAAACGGTGACCGCACTGAAAGAAAAATTCAAAGCTGATTACATCATTAATATTATGCGTGGCATCGCCACACCTGATGTCAAAAATTTTGGCCATGAGGATCTCGATGTCTTCGGTTGCGCCGAAAGCACCGACGAGAAGTTTCTCAACGCTGTCATACGCCAAGCCATCATCAGCGGATATCTGGAAAAGGATATCGAAAACTATGGCTTGCTGCGCGTCACGGCAGCCGGTAAGAAATTCCTCAAGAATCCCGTGTCATTCAAAATAGTTGAGGACAACGAATTCAACGATGAAGACGAGGAAGTGCCCAGCGGCGGAGCAGCCGGCGCCGTGGACCCTGAGCTTTTCAACATGCTTAAGGACTTGCGCAACCACATCGCCAAGAAGCTTGGCGTGCCTCCCTACGTGATCTTTGAAGAGTCTTCGCTCGACGCCATGGCATCTACTTACCCCACAACTCTCAAAGAGCTGCAGAACATACCCAAGGTGGGCGAAGGCAAAGCCAAGAGATATGGCGAGGAATTCGTGGCCCTGATCAAAAAGCATGTCGAGGAGAATGACATCGAGCGCCCCGAGGATTTCCGCATGCTCAGCCTTGCCAGCAAGAGCAAGCAGAAGAAGAACATAATCCAGGCCATTGACCGCCGTGTGGCACTCGACGAACTCGCTGAGGCTTACGGCTTGGAATTCTCCGAACTGCTTGATGAAATTGAAAGCATCATGTACTCAGGCACCAAGATCAACATTTCATATTACATAAATGATGTGATCGATCCCGATGTGCAAGAAGAGATTTTCGATTATTTCAAAAACACAGAAAAGGACGATCTCAAAGCTGCCCTCGAAGAATTAGGCGCTGATTACACCGAGGAGGAAATACGCCTAATGCACATTAAATTCCTTTCCGATTTAGGATACTGATTGATAATGGAAGCATCAACACCTCTCATAGACCTTTACCGCGAGCTTACCGGCTCGGAACCTATCGAAGTAGTGGAGCTCCCCTCTTCGGGCTCTAATCGCCGATATTTCCGCCTTAAGGGCGCACAGAGCTTGATCGGAGTGCTGGGCACATGCCTGGAAGAAAACGAGGCATTCCTCTATTTCGACCAGCATTTCGCCGAGCGAGGCATTCCGGTGCCAAAAGTTCTTGCCGTAAGCCCTGACCGCATGTCGTATCTCCAGGAAGACTTGGGCGACACCCTGCTCTTCAACGCCATAGAGAAGGGGCGCGCCACAAGCAGCTTCTCCGCTCATGAGAAAGAGTTGTTGGTGAAGACTATACAAAAACTTCCGGAAATACAGTTCTCCGGCGCCGTCGGGCTCAACTTTGGCATGTGCTATCCTCCCGAGGAATTCGACATGCGCACCATAATGTGGGACCTCAATTATTTCAAGTACTGCTTCCTTAAGGCCACAGGCTTGGAATTCTCAGAGAGCAAGCTTGAGGACGATTTCAACAAGCTTGCCGAGGTGCTGATGCGCAGCAAGTCGAGTACGTTCATGTATCGCGACTTCCAGAGCCGCAATGTTATGATTCGCGACGGCGAGCCTTGGTTCATCGATTTCCAAGGCGGCAGAAAAGGGCCTTTCTTCTATGATGTGGCCTCCTTCCTGTGGCAAGCCAAGGCGAATTATCCTGACAGCTTGCGCCGCGAATTGCTTACGGAATATATCAAGGCATTGCGCAAATACAAGCCTGTCGATGAAGAATACTTCTATGAGCAACTGCGCCATTTCGTGCTCTTCCGCATGATGCAGGTGCTGGGCGCCTATGGCTATCGCGGATACTTCGAGAAGAAGCCTCATTTCCTGCAAAGCGTGCCATACGCACTGGCCAACCTTCGCGATCTGCTCCAAAAGCCTTTCCCGGATTATCCCTACCTCAACGATCTGCTTCTGCGCCTTGTCGACATGAAGCAATTCTCCGACGCTTTGCAAAAGCGCATGCTTACGGTGAAGGTGATGAGTTTCGCTTACAAGAAGGGCATTCCAAATGATGCCACCGGCAATGGCGGAGGCTATGTGTTTGACTGCCGAGGCGTCAACAATCCAGGAAAATACGAGCGTTTCAAGCCTTTCACAGGTTTGGATGCTCCGGTGATCAAGTTCTTGGAGGACGATGGCGAAATCGAACCCTTCCTGGAGCATTGCTATGCGCTGGTCGATTCCACAGTAGCCCGCTACATCGAGCGCAGTTTCAACAACCTTATGGTATGTTTTGGCTGCACAGGCGGCCAGCACCGGTCAGTGTACTGTGCTCAGCACATGGCCGAGCATCTTCATGAGAAATTCCATGTAAAAGTAGAGCTTGTGCATCGCGAGCAGGATATCGAGCAGCAGTACTTGCCAAGATGAAAGCCTTAATATTCGCCGCTGGGATTGGATCGCGGCTCAAGCCCTTTACCAATTTTCATCCCAAGGCGCTTGCTCCGGTGGGCGGAGTGCCTATGCTCGAGCGCGTAATCCTCAAGCTCAAGGCGATTGGCATCGGTGAGATGGTTGTCAATGTGCACCATTTCTCAGATCAGATCATAAAATTCCTGCAAGACAAAAATTACTTTGGCATAACCATCCATATCAGCGACGAAAGCGATTTGCTGCTCGATACTGGGGGTGGCATGCTCAAAGCTCGTCAATGGCTTTGCGACGATGATTTCATAGTGCATAACGCCGACATCCTCACCGACGTCGACATTGAGGCCATGGTCAGATCTCACCATGAACATAATCCATTAGCCACCTTGCTGGTAGCTGAGCGTTCCACCTCGCGCTATCTCTTATTTGATGAGGGAATGATAATGAGGGGTTGGACTAATGTGATCTCAGGCCAGATTCTGCCCCCTACTCTGGATCCTGATCTTGCCGCCTCTCTACATCAAATGGCTTTCGGTGGAGTGCATGTCGTAAGTCCTCGGATATTCCCCCTCCTCGAAGGGTATTCAGCAGGCATCAATGAATCGGAAGGATCAAACACCCATGGCCCGGTATTTTCTATCATGCCTTTTTACATTGATGCCTGCTCCCATGAGAATATCATGGGCTATGCATCACAGGGCGACTATACTTGGTACGACATAGGCAAGCCCTCCACCCTCGATCTTGCCAACAAAGAATTTATTGGTTGAGGCCTTTTTTAGACCAGCGAGCCTGGAGAAAGTCGCCAAGCCAAAGGCCTAAGAGAATCAGCACGAATCCCATGATACCGAGGAATGTGATGCCCTCATGCAGGAGCAGAGCAGATGCAATCAAGGTGACTACTGGTTGCAGATACATGTAATTATTGGCCTTTACGGCCCCCACCTTATCGATGGTGCGAGCCCACAAGAAGAAGCTCAGAATCGATGCGCCCATAGCCAAGAACACCAGATTGAATATCACCAAAGGCTTGCTGAATATCGCCGCTGGCGACATTACGCTTGGCTGCAGGAACAGGAATGGAATCGATGTGATCAGGCCATAGAAGAATGTCTTGCGAGTGATGAATAGAGCGTCGTAGTTCACATTGAGGCGGCGCAAAATCAGAGAGTAAATAGCCCAAAGCACAGCTGTGGCCAAAGCCAAAACGTCGCCCATGGGATTGCCCTCAAACTGTATGCCTCCGCTCATGCTATTGAAAATCACGCATATCACACCCATAAAGGCCACGATTGACCCAGTGATAGTGCCCAATCCCGGGCGCTCGCTCTTATATATCAATCCTACCAGCAACAATGTCACCAGCGGCGATGTCGATGATAACAGGGATACATTGGAGGTGAGGGTTAGCTGCAGGGCCGTGTTCTCAGTAATAAAATAAATAGAGCCTGAGCTCATGCCGCATAGCAGGAGCAGAAGCTCATCACGGAGATTATTGGCGAATATGCGCTTGTAGGCGAAAAACCATACTAAAATATAGGCGATCACAAAGCGATAGACATAGGCCTCGGTAGGCGTCATGCCGCCGTCCTCCATCAAGACTTTTGTAGAGACAAACGACAAGCCCCAAAATGAGACCGCAATAACGCCGCCAATATGGTTGGATATAATAGAAAAAATGTTATTTGATGCTTTGCTTAGCGAATTCATGGCTGAAATAGGTATTCGGTAATGCAAAATTACTAAATTTCCCTGAAATCACCAAATTCTTTATGCAGCGCGTCAAATCGTCGCAAGGTATCCTCTCCAAATTTCTCCATTGATTGCCTTACTCGGGCGAAAGGTTTCTCCTTCATGTCGCCTGACTTGCTGAAAAATTTATCGGCATAGCAGATCAGACGCTCGAGCTGAGTCTCGGGCATGTAATGCCCATCAGCAGGCAAAGGCAAATGCTGAGTTTCAATATCTTGTGGCGAAAGACCGGCTCCAGTGTGCCGCTCTGCCACGCGCGCAAGCCATTCGGGCATGCCCTCGTCGCGAAGCATCTTGCCTCCTATTACTCCATGACAGATATAAGGCTCGGTGCCATGGCATTCGATTGAGGGAGCATCACACCGGCAGATGCCAATGTCATGCAGCATAGCTGCTGCCTGTATATCTTCCTCAGCGAGGTCAAGACCCCTACTCCGAGCTATGCTCAACGCTTTGGCAGCCACTTGGGCAGAATGACGAATCAGAATCTCCCACAAAGGAGATCCTGATTCGTAATAGTGGTTGATGATATCTTTCCAGGGTATCATTCTACGATTGTGATCCAGCCATGCTTGTCCTCAGCATCGCCATACTGGATGGCGCGCAGCTGATTGTAGAGAGCAGTGGTGATGGGGCCTGGCTTGCCGTCCTTTGACACAACATACTTCACATTGTTGTCAAGATCATGGATTTCGCCAACAGGAGAAGCCACGGCAGCGGTGCCGCAAGCAGCAGCCTCACTGACATCGTTGAGCTCGTCGACAGTGATGTGACGCTCCTCTACCTCAAGGCCCATGTCGCGAGCCAGCTGGCGGAAGCTCTTGTTGGTAATCGATGGCAGGATTGAGTCGCTGGCCGGAGTGATATACTTGCCATCCTTGATAGCGAAGAAGTTGGCCGGACCGCACTCATCGAGATATTTCTTCTCTTTAGGATCGAGATAGAGCACTGCTGAGTAGCCGAGGGCATGTGCCTTTTCGCCAGCTTCGAGCGATGCGGCATAGTTGCCGCCACACTTGAATCGGCCTGTGCCGCGAGGAGCCACGCGGTCATATTGGCTCATGATGCAGATGTTGCTGGGATTGAAGCCAGTCTTGAAGTACGGGCCCACGGGAGTCACGAAGATGATGAACACATACTCCTTAGCGGGCTTAACACCCACTTGGGCCGATGTGCCAAATTCCACAGGACGGATGTAGAGCGATGCGCCGCTCTCATAAGGAGGCACGAAGCGCTCGTTGAGCTTCACGACTTTCAATACCATTTCCTTGAAGAGTTCTTCAGGCACGGGAGCCATCAGCAGGCCGTTGGCCGACGATTGCAGACGCTTGGCGTTCTCATCCAGACGGAAGATGCGGATCTTGCCATCTTTTCCGCGGAAAGCCTTCAGGCCTTCGAAAATTTCTTGACCATAGTGGAGACCAGTGGCAGCCATGTGCACCTCCACGTAAGGCGATTGCGATACCTCGATCTCGCCCCACTTGCCATCCTTGTATGTGCAACGCACATTGTAGTCGGTGGGCATGTATCCGAATGACAGATTGGCCCAATCAATTTCTTGGTTCATAGTGTTGTTGAGTAATAAATAGTTAGGGTATTAGAAATGGGTTAAATTATCAACATAGCGTCGCCATAGGCGCCGAACTTGTAGCCGCGCTCTACAGCTTCTTTGTAAGCGTGCATAATCAGGTCATAGCCTCCGAATGCCGCTACCATCATCAGCATGGTGCTGTAGGGCAAGTGGAAGTTGCTGACAAGAGATGTGGCCACTGTGAAATCATGGGGAGGGAAGATGAATTTGTTGGTCCAACCATCGTAGGTCTTCATGTGGCCTCCCATGCTGGTAGCGCTCTCGATGCCTCGAAGCACTGAAGTGCCGACGGCACATACCTGCTTTTCTTCATCCTTGGCATGGTTGACAGTGTCAACAAGTTGCTGGCTTATGATTATCTGCTCGGAATCCATGCGATGCTTGGTAAGATCCTCCACATCAATTTCGCGGAAATTGCCCAGGCCGCTGTGCACGGTCATGAAGCATTGGCGCACTCCTCTGATTTCAAGTCTCTTCATCAGCTCGCGCGTGAAATGCATGCCAGCAGCGGGAGCCATCACTGCTCCTTCCTTTGAGGCATAGATTGTCTGATAGGCAACGGCATCCTCGGCATTGGCCTCACGCTTGATGTATTCAGGCAGCGGTGTCATGCCCAAATCATATAGGGCAGCCTTGAATTCATCGTGAGGGCCATCGTAAAGGAATCTCAGGGTGCGGCCGCGCGATGTGGTGTTGTCGATCACCTCAGCCACCATCGACTCGTCCTCTCCGAAATAAAGCTTGTTGCCAATGCGTATCTTGCGTGCCGGTTCTACCAGCACATCCCATAGCTTGTTGTTCTCATTCAATTCACGCAGCAGAAACACTTCGATTCGGGCTCCTGTCTTCTCCTTGTTGCCATAGAGCCTTGCGGGGAAAACCTTAGTGTCGTTGAATATCATCACGTCACCTTCGCCAAAGAAGTCTAATATGTCCTTGAACACCATATCCTGGATTTCGCCAGTCTTGCGATTCACCACCATCAGGCGGCATTCATCGCGCACGGGAGCCGGGTCCTGGGCTATCAGTTCCTCGGGCAATTTAAATTTGAATTGCGATAACTTCATTACTCTGAATGTTTGTTATTTTTGACTGCTTTTCCCCTTGGGGGTGTTAATATCTTGTGTGTACCACTCAGGGTACTCTATTTCAACTGTTTTAATCAAGCTGGCGGCCTGATCGATGCTCAGGCAGTCCTCGATTCTCACTTCACCCACGCGAGTGCGGCGCAAGGCTGTGAGATGGGCGCCTGAACCCAGGGCCAACCCGATATCGCGCGCTAATGCCCGGATGTAGGTGCCTTTGCTGCACACCACGCGGATCTGGATTTCATCCTCGCAATAACTGAGCAATTCGATCTCGTCGATGACAAGTGTCTTTGGCTTCAAATCCACTTGTTCGCCTTGGCGGGCTGCCTTGTAGGCTCGGCGACCATCGATTTTGCACGCGGAGAATGCCGGAGGCACTTGCTCTATCTTTCCTTGAAACTCTTGCAACTTTTCCCTGACCATTTCTTCAGTTATATGATCAGTGGGATAATGCGCGTCAATTTCTGTCTCCAGGTCAAAACTGGGAGTGGTTGCGCCCAATTTGAGAGTAGCCACATATTCCTTCACTCCGGCTTGAAGTTCTTCAATGCGCTTTGTGGCACGGCCGGTGCATACGATCATCACGCCCGAGGCAAGAGGATCAAGCGTGCCTGCATGGCCCACTTTGAACTTCCTTATTCCAGTGCGCCTGATCAGCTCGCTGCGAAGCCTTTTCACCGCATCGAATGATGTCCAGCCCAGAGGCTTGTCGATATATAATATTTCTCCTGAGAGGAAATCCACGTTATAAGTGACAAGTTATAAGTGACAAGTGACAAGTTATAAGTTACAAGTTACAAGTGACAAGTGACAAGTGACAAGTTGCTGGTGCGGGGTTTTATGAGAAGATTATGCAGAGGGCGCCTACGATTACGCAATAGATTGCGAACCATACCAGCTTGCCCTTCTTCACGATTTCGAGCATCCATTTGCAAGCCAGGCATCCTACGATGAACGAGGCTACAAAGCCTACAATCAGAGGCACGAATCCTACCGCAGCGCTCGCTGCTGTCTCGGTTGCCTCGACGGCAGGCATCAGCATGTCCTTAAGGTCGAGGAGGCCTTCTCCCAATATGGGGATGATAACCATAAAGAAAGAGAACTGAGCCACCTTTTCGCGCTTGTCGCCGATGAGCACGCCCGTGGCGATAGTGGTGCCAGAGCGGCTAAGACCCGGAAGCACTGCCACAGCTTGAGCGCAGCCGATAACGATAGCGTCGAGCCAAGTGATGTCGCGAGGCTTGTAGCTGTGAGCTGTCAGCGGGCTGGTGCGGAAGAAATATGAGAATGCCAAAAGCGCTGCTGTCACGCATAGGCAGATGCCCACAATCAGAAGATTGCTTTCAAAGAGGCTTTCGATCCAGTCCTTAAAGCAGAATCCCACGATGGCTACCGGGATGCATGATACCAATATCTTCAGCACATAGATTGTGTTGCTGTCATTCTTAAGGGTGAAAAACGATTGGCAGAGAGGCACGAATTCCTTCCAGAGGACTACAATCGTGCTAAGCACTGTAGCCACATGCAACATTAGGTCGAATTCCAAGCTGTCGGCGCCGGTCATGTCAAGGCCGAGCAGATCCTTCATGATTTCAAGATGGCCGCTGCTGCTTATGGGGAGATACTCGGCCAGGCCCTGCACTACTCCCAAAATTAGGGCTTGCAATGTGTCCATGACTTTAATCTACTTTGCCTTTGGGTTTTACGATTATTCCTATGCCCATAAGCACGAAGCCAAAAAAGGCGAGCATCGGGCCCACTACTATGCGGCGAGTGCTAAAGATGTCGGGGTTGTACTCGTTAATGCTCGAGCCGCCTCCGGCTACCAATGCGAAGCCTACGATTATAAGCACTCCGGCTATGATCATGAGCAAGAAATTATTGCGCAGAAGAGGCATGTTGCTGCGCGCCTCACGCTGAATCGTTATTTTCTCTTTTTTTTCTGTTTTGATTGCCATGTCTAAGTGTATAGATTGTCAATGTCCTGGCTCAGGTATCGGTTGGTGGCGCATAGGGCTGAAAGGCCGCAGATCGCAATGCCAAGTCCCAGGATGAGCGCTGCCAAGATGCCTATTTCTTGCCAGTGAAGTGACAGATTGATTTCTAAGTTTAAAGTTGAAACATACGCCTCGGTGCCTATCAAAGCCCCTACGGCTATTATTGCTGATATGATGCCCGAGCCAATAGCGGCCCACACGAAGGGTCTGCGAATGAAGCCAGGGGTCGCTCCCACCAATTGCATAGTATGTATAATGAAGCGGCGCCCGTAAACCGAGATGCTCACCGTGTTGAAAATGAGCACCAGGGAAATGACCAGCAGGATGGCTGCCACCGACCCTAGCCCAAGAGTTATCCTCTTTATGGCCGAATTGATGCTCTCCACCGAGTCTACCTGGGATACCACCTCGTCGACCGAACTCATCAGCATTAGCTGCGAAGTGACTGCTTGGATGCTGTCGGCATTCACATATGCGGGCTTCAGTCGTATTTCGTACTCGGCCGAGTATGGATTTTCGTCGAGCGTTGCCAAATCTTCAGGAAAATATTCCATTTCGCTGATTAGCACATCATTGGCTGATTTATATTGAGTGAAAGCAGCGCAGGGGAGCTCATTGAGTTCTTCACCCAAAGCAGCAATCTGTGCATCATCGGCCAACATGTCAACTTTGACAATGATGGACACTTCGCCCAACAAAGCATCAGTCACACGGTGAGTCAACACCGCTAATGCAGCCAGCAATCCAATTATGTAGAGCACCAAGGAAACGCTAATGATAGATGTGATTCGCGAACCCAGTGTGGATATTTTAACTCTCTTTTTTACCATTTGGCAATTAATAAGGTGTCTTCAGATGGTGAAATACACCGAATTTTGCGCAAAGTTAATACTTTTTAGAGCTGAAATCAAGTATTTCTATATTAAATAATCTTAAGAGATGGCTGAATAGTCAGTCGCTGACGACCTCTTAAGCTCATTTCTTCACAAACTGTTTGTTGAAATCCTTGAGATTGCCATCGTAGACATTGATGTCGACCGGAGAGATTCCGCTGATGTTGCCTTTCTCGGTGAACTGCCATATCTTCCAGGGCTGTTCGGGTTCTTTCTTTTCTTGCGAACTGTTTTTGCCGTAGGCTGCTTTCCAGAAAGTGTAGCCTTTGAGTTTCGACATGTCAAGATAATTGTTGGCGAATCGGTCGTTGGTATATATGATGGGCTTGCGGCCGGTGGCTTTCTGCACTTTCTTGCACATTTCCAGAAGCATTTCCGTGGTCTTGGCGCGGCCAACCTTCTTGGCCTGATCCAGGCACTCGATGTCGATCATCGGGGGAAGTTCGTCAGTTTTGCAATTGTTGGTCTCGCGCAGGAAATTGGCGAGCTGCTCATCGAGCGAACTTGTAGTGAGATATAGCACATGGTAGCTGCCGATAGGCACTCCATGCTTCTTTGCCTGAGCGCGGTGATCCAAGTAAAGGGAATCCTGGATAGTGGCTCCGGCGGTAGCGCGAGCATACGCAAACGACACTGGCTGCAGATACTTCTTTGTGGTAGGTTTCAGCTTGTACACTTCACCATTCTTGTCAGCATAGAGAGCCAGGCGATCCCAGTCGACAGTGTTGTGATGCGAAAGGTCGATGCCATAGACTTTGTCGCCAGCCTTGAAGTTCTGACCGTCGGGGAGCGACAGCTTGCCGCTCGCCCAGTTGCCAAACTCGATAGTGCCATTCTTATGCACCCATTTGCCTATGCCTTGCTTGACACCGTCCTGAAACTGACCATAATATGTATCGCCCGCGAATTGGCCCTTGAGATAGCGTATGCAGCCGAATCCATTAGGCTGGAACTTCTTATTGAAAGCGCCTTCATAAATCCATTCGTTGCCGTCCTGGTAAGATTCCAATTTACCCTCAGGCAGCAAGTCGTTGACCCATTTGCCGTAATAGACATTTCCCTTCAGCGTCACGGCTGCGCCCTCGCCATTTCGGAGGCCATTCCTGATTTCACCAGAATAAATCCACCCGTCTTGGCAAGTGAAATCCTCTACCCACTCGGCATGCGCGCCAAGCGATGCTAATAGCAAAACAGTGGCTGCCAACCAGCCTTTGCGAACATTTTGAAGTGTCATCGGTGTTGTTGTATTGGTAATAAAATCGTTCGATTTTTTATAATAAACGCTAAACTTCATCTTTTGTTTTCAATCTTATTTAGTAACGACCCTTAATTTCTATCTGTAAAATGAATAGGAAAGTACTTAGTTTAATAATTTCAATTGTTTTTCTTATGCCCTCTTTCACGCGCGGCCAAGTTTCCCGACCGGATTTCTCCCATCCCAAGAATGTGGATCAGCAAGCCGAGGCTGACTTGACAGCTGCCATAAAAGCGCACAACGCTCACGCAGCTCTCAATGCCTTGATTCGCCGCTATCTTGCTCAGGCCATCATTGACCCCGAAGATGCCCAGCAAGCTATCGAGCGCACTGATTCGGTAGCTCAGCTCTTCCCTGACTCTCCCCTGCAAGGGGTATTCAAAGCTCTTTTGGCTCAGATGTACAATAATGTGTACCAGACAGACCGCTGGACCTACATGCGACGCCAGCTCCCCCTGACTCCCCTGCCTGAAGACATCCACGAATGGAGCGGTGCTCAGTTTGAGAACAAAATCAATGAGCTGTGCCGTGAATCCTACTCTGAGCCTGAGGCATTGAATGCCCTCAAGCTTTACGAGTATTCCGACTTGGTAAACGCTGACCGCCTGACCCTGCTTTACTTCCCCACGATGCTGGATTTCGTCTACGCCAATGCCTCGGAGTTAATGAGCGACAGCGATTTCCCCAACATTCCCCTATCATACTCTGGCCTTAGCGAAGGATGCCAAATCTATTGGCAATGCGCCAAGATACAGGGCTATGACAAAGAGAATCCTCAAAAGTTCAAGGACCTTTTCTTAAAATACCAGGACAGCCAATTGGCCTCGTACATTTTAGGGTCATTTGTTGAGCAATGCGATGTCGCTGATATAGATGATGGAATCCCTGAGGATGCCTATTGGGCTTTGGAGCAAATGGAGGCTTTCAATCAGAAATTCCCCAGAAATCCATTCTATAGTTGGCTTGAAGAATTGCAGGAAGCCATTAAGCAAGAGCGGGTGACAGTGAAAGTGCCACAATATTGCCAAGCCAACTGTCCCGTCGAGTTGAAAGTTACAAACCAGTCAGCTCCGTCGGCTTCAATTGATGTCTATTATGTTGGAGAGAAAATTATAAAGCGCTCCAAGATAAGCTCGCTGAATCTCGAAATGTTGCGCCCAGTGGCTACTTATTCTTTGTCATCTGATTCTAAGAAGCCCTTCCAACAAGATTCCGCCTTCATGTTCACGCCAGAAAAGGACGGCACTTACCTAATTCTGCCCAAGCTTCCCTCTGGAACGATCAGTGACGATTATGCTACTTTTACCTATTGTGTGCCTGCCTTCCCTCTCATTTTTGACCGCAGCGCACAATCCTACATATCCGCGCTCTCTCCAGTGACAGGCTCTCCAGTGACAGGCCTAAAGGTCTACCTTAAGAAGAAGGATTCAAAGGTATATGCTGGCTTGTCTGACAAAGACGGACTGGTGAATGTGACCAGATTGCTCAAGAAAGGTGATTGGAATTATGCTTATGTAGAATTCGAATATAAGGGTATCACCTATGATTTGAATGAGACCATTTACAGTCTTATGCGGTCGTCGAGCAAACCATCGTATTATGGCAGCATTCTTACCGACCGGAGCCTATACCATCCGGGCGACAGCATCCACGCACTGGCCGTGTTGTATCAAAATACCATGGATGAGAATGGCGTGAGCACAAGCGAAGTGGCGCCAGATTACGAGTTGACAGCTACACTGTATGATGTTAACCATCAGAAGGTTGCCGACCTGATAGGCACTACTGATGAATTTGGCCGCATGTTCATTGATTTCGTGGCTCCAGAGAGCGGACTCACCGGCAATTATCGTATAGAAATATCTGCCAAAAATGTAAGCTTAAGCACTTCTCTGACAATCAGTGACTACAAAATGCCAGATTTTGAAATCATAGATGTAAAGTCTGCTCGACTGTCCTCAGCTCTTGATACAGTGCGGGTGGAGGGTCGCGCAATGTCTTACTCTGGCTTCCCGATGGCAAATGCCAAGATTGATCTCGAGGTGACTAAAGCTTCATGGTGGCGCTGGTTTCTCCCCACAAGTGAAAGCATCTACTTTGGCAGTGCCAATACCGACATTGAGGGAAGATTCCAATTTGATGTCCCAGTCGATTCCTTAGAAGAGCGCTCTTCTTTCTGGACTTATTTTGTGGCGAAAATCTCCGCCACATCAAGCAGCGGCACCAGCGCTCAGGCTCAAGCCCCCTTCTCTCTCGGCAAGCAATACCGCATCCTCATTCAGAGCCAGTCTCATGTGATTGATGGCCTAAAGCCCTTCAGTCCTGACATCAAGGTGTATGATATCGATGGCAATGAGGCTTCTATGCCGCTGAAATGGAATATCACTCAGGACACGGATACCGTGGCTGCCGGCACGGTGGGCCAGCCTATCAACCTGAGCACCCTCAAGCCCGGCTCCTACACGCTAAATGTTGAGAGCAATGATCCTTCACTGGCTGATTCTGACTCTTTCTCGTTTGTATTATACAATACATCTACCGACATCGTGCCAGCCAACAACGGACCGGTATGGCTGCTGAAAGATAGCTTTGATCTCCCGGCCACAGGGCCCTCGCATATCGACGTGCTGATGGGATGTCCGAACCCCGACACATATTATTATTTAGTCTTGGCTGATTATAGCAAGGTGTATTCTGTGTCTTTGCAGAAGGATGCTCAGGGCTATCGCACCCTCTCACTTGATATTCCTGCTGATTTCTCAAATGGCTATGCATTCTTGGTAGGCATTCGGGATTGCAATCAATTCCAACAGACCATAACTCTTACCCGCAAGGAGGATCGCGGGCTGGTTATCGAGGGCTCATCAATGCGCGACCGCCTCACACCCAGCGCTGAGGAGAATTGGGAGATATCAGTAAAGCATGCCGATGGCTCGCCTGTAAGAGCTGCCATTGTGCTTGACATGTACAACAAGGCTCTTGAGGCTATTCTGCCCCACTCTCTTAACATGAGTTCCGGGTATTATGTGCAATACTCTTCACTCACTTTTTCCTCGCCTTATAATTATTTAAGACCTGTTAACATTCACACCTCACTTGGCTATTTCAGCGCCGAGTCTTTGGGTTTGCCTTCCTTCAACTTCTATGGTGTAGATCTTGGAGTATATTCCTCCCGGATGTATGCTGCCATGCTGACATCACGGCCCAAAAAGGGCAACGCTATGATGGAAGACGTATGCCTAAGTGAAGAATCGGCAGATGCAATGGCAATGCCAACATCCGGCGCCGACGGAGGAATAGAAGAGAAAGAAGTCACCGAAGAGATTGAACAGCCGCAAAAGCCCGAGGAAGAGGTAGATTATCGCGATGCCGATGTGCCAATGGCTATCTGGGCACCCGCTCTCACCACTGACAGCGAGGGCAATCTTCGCTACGCTTTCCGTGTGCCCAATGCCAACACGACTTGGCGCCTCCAGGCAGTTGCTTGGACCAAAGACATGAATATAGGCAAGCTCATCCGTGACTTTGTTGCCAACAAGCCCATAATGGTGCAGCCCAATGTGCCCCGCTATCTGCGTGCCGGTGATGTGGCCCTGATTAAAGCCACTGTGATGAACAATTCTGATTCGGATATCACAGCCTCCTCTGCCATCGAATTCTTCAACCCGGTTACGGGCGCTATCCTTGCCAGCCATGACTTCTCTGACAGCATTCCCGCCATGGGCAGCGTTGACATTCAGGCATGGGTAGAGGCTCCTGTCGATGGCGCCTCGATCGGCTATCGAGTGAAGGCAAGCAACGGCTCATTCAGCGACGGCGAACAGGGAGCCTTCCCGATTCTGCCCTCTCAGTCATCGCTTGTGGAGACCACTCCATTCTATCTCAATCCTGGCGACACCTCATGGGAGATGCAGCTGCCGGCTGACAAGAATGCGCGCCTTTCGCTTACATTCTCGGAAAATCCTGTCTGGACTATTGTGTCGGCTCTCCCCGGTCTTCGCAAGGATGCTGGCCTCACAGCTAACTCAGCCGCAGCCGCCATCTATGCAGCCTCGATATCCAAGGGCCTGATGGATGCAAATCCCAACATAGCCGTTGCTATCAAGGAATGGCTGGCTAATCCCTCGGATTCAACACTGATTTCTTCCTTGGAGAAAAATGAAGACCTCAAGATTGCCTTGCTCAATTGCACTCCATGGGTACAAGCGGCTCAGAGCGATACTGAACGCATGGCTAATCTTGCTCTCATTTTCAATAATAAGGAAATCAAGAAAACTGTCGACGAAGGCCTCAAGCTGCTGGCCAAGCTCCAAAGAGAGGATGGAGGCTGGAGCTGGGGCGACTGGTCAAATGAATCTTCCGCTTGGGTCACAGGAAATGTGCTCACCATGATGGGAGATCTTAAAGAAATGGGCTGGTTGCCGAAGTCTTCTGATTTGAACAAAATGATTGAGAAGGCCGTGAAGTTCTGGGATGGGTCTTGGGCTAAGGACTGGAAGGAAAATTCTCGTCCTACTGACATCCTCTACACCATCATCCGTCCGCAGTTTAGTGATATTCCCGTAGGGCTCTATGGCCAGAAAGTCATTTCCAACACCGTGCAGGAAATCAATAAGAATTGGAAGGGATATAATGATCCTGCCTACAAGGCCATGGCTGCAATCGCTCTGTACAATAATAAGTATGAGAACATGGCAAAGCAGCTGATGGGATCTGTCGATCAGTTTGGCAAGTGGACCAAAGACCAAGGTCTGCGTTTCCCATCTGTGAATGCCCTGTATGATTATGCCATCCTGCTGGAGGCCTACGCCAAGATAGAGCCCGAAAGCAAGGCTGTCGATGGCCTGCGTCAGCAATTGATAGTGCGCAAGCAAGGAGCTGACTGGGGCTCGGCAGTAGTAACCATGGAGGTGGTGCGATCAATCCTTTCATCGGGCTCGACTTGGACAGTGCCTGCTCAGGGAGCCGTGGTAAAATGCGGCGACACCTCTATCCTGCCAGCTACGAAGATTGAGAAATATACCGGCGCTTTCCGCGCAGACCTGAGTCCCTACTTCGGCACATTGCTGAGCATCTCTACAAGCGGTGTGGGTCCGGCTTACGGCGCTGTTTATGCCCAGTTCCAACAAGACACCCAGGAAGTGAAAGCCTCAAGCTGCGATGATCTTTCGATCGAGAAGAAAATTGCGGTGAGTCGTGGCCAACAATGGGAATACGCTACTGATTCGCTCAAGGTTGGCGATCGCGTGAAAGTGGTGCTCACCATCCACTGTCGTCGCAATCTGTCATATGTCACTATTATTGATGAGAGAGCTGCCGCATTGCAGCCTGTAGATCAAGTGCCCGGTTGGCTATGGAGCGAGGGCGTGGGCTTCTATCGCGAGAACCGCGATGACCACACCGGCCTCTTCGTAAGCTTCATGCAGCCTGGCACCTATCAGCTCACTTATGAGCTGAATGTGAACACTGCGGGCACCTTCACCGGCGGTGTTGCCTCGATCCAGTCGCAATACGCGCCCGAGCTTTCCGCCCATTCCTCCGGCTCCAGCCTCATCGTCAGACCCTAACAAAAGATCGCGGCCCCTCGTCGGGGCCGCTTTTATTTATATGGGTATGAAGAAAAAAATTGAAGGGAAGTCAAAAAAATTGGAGAAATATTGAGGGAATAAAGAAATTTTGGCTAAATTTGCGAATAAATGACAAATATGGCAACTACACCTGAAATCAGTGCCCCATGGTGGCAGCGCTTATGGCGCTTCTACGCCGACGGCTTTCGGTCGATGACCGTGGGCCGCAAGCTTTGGGTGCTGATCATAGTGAAGTTGATAATATTTTTCGCGATCCTGAAAGTCTTCTTCTTTCCTGACTATCTTGCCACCCATTACGACAATGATGCTGACCGAGCCAATGCAGTGAGGGAAAGGCTTACGGCTGACGAGTGATGAAATTTCAAATTTTTAAATACCTAAATTAAGATCATGAATGATTTGTTGAGCGTAGTTGACTGGTCAAGAGCGCAGTTTGCCTTGACAGCCATGTACCATTGGCTCTTCGTGCCGCTCACAATCGGTCTGTCGCTGATCGTTGCCATCATGGAATCGATCTATGTGAAGACCGGCGAGCAGCGCTGGAAAGGGATTACCAAATTCTGGATGACACTGTTTGGAATCAATTTCGCTTGCGGCGTAGCCACTGGCATTATTCTGGAATTTGAATTCGGCACCAACTGGAGCAATTACAGCTGGTTCGTGGGTGACATTTTTGGTGCCCCGCTGGCAATCGAAGGTCTCTTGGCTTTCTTCATGGAGGCAACTTTCGTGGCTGTGATGTTCTTCGGCTGGAAGAAGGTAAGCAAGGGCTTCCACTTGGCCTCCACTTGGCTGGTAGCCCTGGGTGTGAGCTTGTCGGCTCTGTGGATCCTCATTGCCAATGCCTGGATGCAGAATCCTGTAGGCATGCAGTTTGATCCGGCCCAGATGCGCAATGTCATGGACAACTTCTGGGAAGTTGCCTTCAACTCGGTAGCCATGAATAAGTTCTTCCACGCCGTGACAAGCGGCTGGGTTCTGGCTGCTGTCTTTGTAATCGGCGTAAGCTGCTGGCTGCTCTTCCGCAAGAGCAACGTAGATGCTGCCAAGAGCTCTATGCGCGTTGCATCATGGGTAGGCATTATCGGCATCCTCTTGGTGATGTGGACCGGCGACGGTTCGGCCGTAGAGGTGTCACGCGTGCAGCCGATGAAGCTTGCCGCCATGGAAGGCCTCTATCGCGGCCAGTGCGGTCAAGGTCTGGTGGGTGTGGGCGTGCTTAATCCCAACAAAGAAGTTGGCGATCAGAACGACGCCATGATCTTCTCGCTCGAGATTCCTTACGGACTTTCAATCCTGGCCAACCATGACATGAATTCATTCGTGCCTGGCATCGAGGACCTTATCGATGGCTATGAGATAGAGGAGCCCAACGGCAATGTGGTAAAGGACATCTCAATCGCCGAAAAGATTGCTATCGGCAAGAAGGCTCAAGAGGCTCTCAAGCGTTATGGCGAGGCTCGCGAGGCCAACGACGAGGCAGCCATGAATGCCGCTCTGCAAGAGATACGCGACAATTACAAATATTTCGGTTATGGCTATCTGCAATCGCCCGAAGAGGCTGTGCCCAACGTGGGCCTCACCTTCTATTCATTCCGCGTGATGGTAATTTGCGGCGGCTATCTGTTCCTGCTCTTCCTGGTGCTACTGTTCATCAGCTATTCGCGCCCGGCAGTGATGGAGAAGCCTTGGCTGCATTGGGCCGGCATCATCTCCATTCCCATCGTGTGGATATGCTCTCAGGCAGGCTGGATTGTGGCTGAGGTAGGCCGTCAGCCATGGGTAATCCAGGATGTGATGCCTCGCGGCGTGGCTATCAGCGAAATCAGCTCAGGCAGTGTAATGGCCACCTTCATTGTGTTTGCTGCCATTTTCACCCTGCTGCTCATTGCCGAAATCAGCATTATGCTGAGATTCATAGGCCAATCAGAAAAGAAAAATATCGAACAACCTCAAAACGCATAATACAGTATGGAACTCTCATGTCTTCAAGCCTATTGGTGGCTTTTGATATCGGTCCTGGGCGCAGTGCTGGTGTTCCTGCTTTTTGTGCAGGGCGGACAATCGCTGTTGTGGTCGACCAACAAGGACTATAAGGACCTCCTGGTAAATTCTCTCGGACGCAAATGGGAATTCACGTTCACCACTCTTGTGGTATTTGGCGGCGCCTTCTTCGCCTCATTCCCCCTATTCTACTCTACCAGCTTTGGCGGCGCCTATTGGCTGTGGATGCTCATTTTGGTGAGCTTTGTGGTGCAAGCTTTCAGCTACGAATTCCGTCGCAAGCGCGGCAATCTCTATGGCACAGGCACCTACGATGCGCTGCTTACCTTCAACGGCCTCTTTGGCTGCGTGATGCTTGGCGTGGCAGTGGGCATGATGTTCTTTGGCGCTGAATTCACCATCACCAAGACCAACCTGCTCCAGCCCGGCAATCCTGTGATTTCGCAATGGAGCGACAGCCATGGCCTGGAAGCCATGATCGTATGCGGCAACCTGCTTCTTGGCTTTGCCGTGTTCTTCCTGGCTCGCACTCAGGCTTGCATGTACTTCATCAACAACATCAGCGCCGGCAATGGCTTTGACAAGTCGATGCGCATCAAGACTCTCTTCAATGGTGTGATCTTCGCCATCCTGTTTGTGGCATTCGCCATCCTCCTCTTCCTCCAAGGCGGTTATCGCGTTGGCCCCGATGGAGCCATGATTCCAGTCAACAATATCTATTGGCATAATCTCTGGGAGATGTGGTGGACAGTGCCTATGCTTCTGATTGGCGTGGTTCTTGTACTGGGTGCCATCGGGCTCACAGCTTTCCGCCCCGGATTCAACAAGGGCATCTGGCTGAGCGGCATCGGCACAATCTTAGTGGTGATGGTACTCTTCTTCCTGGCTGGATACAACGACACAGCTTATTATCCCTCGCTGCTTGATCCCGATAGCTCGCTGACTATCGCCAACAGTTCTTCTACCGAGTTCACCCTCAAGGTGATGAGCTGGGTATCGATACTGGTGCCTGTGGTGCTTGCATACATCTGGTATGTATGGCGCAAGATGAACAACAAGCCCCTTACCGAAAAGGAACTCGAAACCGACAGCCACGTCTATTAATTGAGTGACAAGCGACAAGTGACAAGTGACAAGTTGGTTGTGGCGAAACCTTGCCACCCCACTTGTCACTTGTCACTTATCACTTGTCACTCAAAGCTTGTCACTTGTCACTTGTCACTCACAGCTTGTCACTTGTCACTTGTAACTTGTCACTCAAAATCATGATGTATCTAACTATTTCTGGGCCCGGCGAGGGCAGATATACTGAGAAAATGAGCCGATTCTTGGCTTTCGCAATTCCGGTGACAACCGTGGAGGAAGCGAAGGCTGAAATCGCCGCAAAGCAACGCCAATACCACGATGCGCGTCATGTATGCTGGGCATATATGGTGGGCGCAGCTCGCACTCAATTTCTGTCGAGCGACAATGGCGAGCCATCAGGCACTGCTGGGAAGCCCATATTGGGACAGATCAATTCCTTCAATCTCACTGACATTGTCATCATTGTGGTTAGATATTTCGGTGGCATCAAATTAGGCACCTCGGGCTTGATTGTGGCATATCGCGAGGCAGCCAAGCTGGCCATTGAGGCCACACAAATAGTGGAAATGCATGAGCGATCTTCGATCACCTTTACTTTTCCCTACCTGGCGATGAACGATGTGATGAAAGTGGCCAAGCTATCGATCTGCAAGATAAAAGATCAGGCTTTTGATAACTCATGCCAAATGACCCTCGAGGCCAATACCGACGATTGCGAATTGATCATTGGCAAGTTAAAAGATATCGATGGGGTTTCTTTTCCTTAGCAGTAAGGGAAAATAAGACAGGGGATGCAAAGTTTTTGTTTTGCCTTTAGTGCAAATGTCAGAGTTTTTTTGTAATTTTGCACAAACTCCAAAGTCAGATCGGCCCAGGAGTCGCACATGAATAATTACAAAACACTGACCAATGAAATTTCTCGTACCAAGCAAAACTTTCTATAGCGTGGCATCAGGCGTGAGCAAAGTGATCAACGCCAAAAACGCACTGGCCGTACTCAATAATTTCCATCTATCCGTAAGCAATAATCAATTGACTTTGACCGGAAGCGATGTGGAAAATGCCCTTATGGGCACGATTCCCCTCAATGAATCGGAAGGCGAAGGCGATATTTGCATCGATGCCCGCAGCTTGGTGGATTTGCTCAAGACATTGCCCGACCAGCCTCTGGAAATGCATGTCAACGAGGAGACCATGGAAGTGCATATCAAGTGCGGCAACGCCGATTTTGACATGATTGCCTCACCGGGCGACCAGTACCCTCAATTTAAGGATGAAGAAGACGCCGGCGAGCCCGTAAGCTTTGAGCTTTCGGCCGATAAGCTGATCAAGGGAATAGAAAAGACAATATTCGCTGTGGGCGATGATGACTTCCATCCTCAAATGATGGGTATTCTGCTTGACATCAAAACTGACAACATCACCTTTGTGGCTACCGACACGCGCAAACTGGTGCGCTACATCGACTATAGCGTGAAGCCAGAGATGGAGCTTCGCAGAATCCTGCCGTTCAAGCCCGCTCAGATTCTGAAGAATGTCTTTGACCGCGAGGATAATCTCCAGATTACCTTCACCACAAAGAGCGCCAATTTCAAAAGTTCGGTGTACAACTTCAATTGCCGATTCATCAAGGGCAATTTCCCTCCCTATGATCGCGTAATTCCCCAAAACAACCCTTACACCATGAGCATCGACCGCTTGCGCTTCCTCAACGCTGTAAGATGCGTGGGCGTGTTCGTGGATGCCGGCTTCGGCCTGGAGAAGCTCAAGATCACTTGCGATCGCCTCTATCTCAAAGCTGATGATCCCAATCTTCAGCGCCGAGGCTATCAAAGCGTTGACTGCGAGTACTCGGGTCCTGACATGGTGATCGGATTCAGCTCGCTCTACATGGCTGAAATCTGCGAAGTGCTCAGCACTGAGAATATTTTGCTTAAGTTGAGCGATCCCAGCCGCCCGGGAGTGTTCTGCCCCACCGAGAATGAAGAAAACACTGATTTGCTGATGCTGCTGATGCCAATGAATGTCAGCGAATTCTAATATGCGAATAAAATGAAACTTGCCCTCAAGAAACCGATCATCTTTTTTGACCTCGAGACAACCGGCCTGAGCCTTACCCAGGACCGCATTGTGGAAATTTCTGTGATCAAAGTGATGCCCAATGGCGAGGAAATCCACAAGACTCGTCGAGTGAATCCTGAAATGCACATTTCAGAGGAAGCCACAGCCACTCACCATATCACGGATGAGGATGTCAAAAATGAGCCTACTTTCCGACAGATAGCCAAATCGCTGGCCAACCTGTTCACTGGCTGCGATATCGCGGGATTCAACTCGAATCGCTTCGACATACCCATGCTCGATCAGGAATTCCAGCGCGCCAATGTGGACTTTGACTTCTCAAAAGCCAAATTTGTGGATGTGCAGACAATCTTCCACAAGAAAGAGCCGCGCAATCTTATCGCCGCCTACAAATTCTATTGCGGAAAAGATCTCACCGAGGCACACAGCGCCAATGCTGACACTATGGCCACTTACGAGGTGCTGATGGCTCAGCTCGACCGGTATGAAGATCTGCCCAACGAGATCGAGAAGCTTTCGGAATTCTCCAGCCAGAATCGCAATGTGGATTTCATGGGCCGTCTGATACTCGACAATCAGAATCGCGAAATCATCAATTTTGGCAAATACAAGGGACAAGTGGCTGCTGAGGTCATCCAGCGCGATCCAAGCTTCTATGATTGGATCATGAAAGGCGATTTCACCAAAAATACCAAGGACTGCTTTACTCGCATCAAATTGCGTCTGAAGAAATGACGGGCAAGCATATCATAGTAGGTGTTACCGGAGGCATAGCCGCTTATAAGATAGCAACTCTCGTACGGCTCTTCGTCAAGGCTGGCGCAGAGGTGCAAGTGGTGATGACTCCCAATGCTCGCGAATTCATCACTCCCCTCACTCTGTCAACTCTTAGCGGCAAGCCTGTGATAAGCGAATTCTTCACGCGCAACACCGGCGAATGGCATAGCCATGTCGACTTGGGCCTCTGGGCAGATGCCATGGTGATTGCCCCTGCAACTGCCAGCACGATTGGCAAAATGGCCAATGGCATTGCCGACAATATGCTGGTGACCACTTATCTGAGCGCTAAATGCCCGGTATTCGTGGCTCCGGCCATGGACCTTGACATGATGGCCCACCCCTCTACCTCGCGCAATCTGGCACTGCTCAGCAGTGATGGATGCCATATCATCGAACCGGCTGCCGGAGAATTGGCGAGCCATCTCATCGGTAAGGGGCGCATGGAAGAGCCTGAAAATATTTTTAAAGCGCTCCAAGACTTTTTCAATAAGAAGCAGGATTTGGCTGACAAAAAGGTGCTTATCACTGCGGGCCCCACTCATGAGAAGATTGATCCCGTAAGATTCATAGGCAACTATTCAAGCGGCAAGATGGGCTATGCCTTGGCCCGAGCTTGTGCCGACCGTGGCGCTCAAGTGACATTGGTGAGCGGTCCGGTGAATCTGTCGCTGACCCATCAGAATGTGGAAATAGTGAAGGTGGAGAGCGCTAAGGAAATGCTGGAAGCTTGCCATAAGGCTTTCCCGGATTCTGACATAGCCATAATGTGCGCGGCAGTGGCAGATTATGCTCCCGACCATTATTCCGATTCCAAAATCAAGCGAGAAAAGACCGAAGTGCCTGTGATAAAGCTTGTAAAAAATCCCGACATTGCAGCGACTTTGGGCCGAGAAAAGCGCCCTGGCCAGATCTTGGCTGGATTTGCTTTGGAGACTGACAATGAAATGGCAAATGCCGCCGATAAGATAAGCCGTAAAAATCTCGATTTCATAGTGATGAACTCATTGCGCGACCCGGGAGCCGGATTCCGCACTGACACCAACAAAATCACTATCATAAAGGCCGATGGCACCTCAGTGCCCTATCCTCTCAAATCTAAGACTGAGGTGGCTCAGGATATAATCGACTTTATCTGTGGGCTTTAGCATCAAGAAATAATTTTTAGCCGCCTATTTCGTTATATCTGTATGAATAGGAAAATAAAAATATTTCTGGGCTTTATGATGATGGCCCTCACAATGGGCGCACAGGAACTCAATTGCCGCGTAGAAGTGAATTCCTCGCAGGTGTCGGGCACCAGTTCGGTTTTCGAGACTTTGCAAGAGGCAATCAACGAATATCTCAACAGCACTACTTTCTCCAACGCACAATTTGCCGTAAATGAGAAGATTGACTGCCAGTTGGTGATTACAGTGAAAAGTTACGAAGACAATACCATCAAGGGTGATTTGCAAGTGCAGAGCACCCGCCCGGTGTATAATAGCTCTTACACCACTACTGTCCTTAACTTCAAAGACTCAAAAATCGATTTTGAATATCAAGAGGGAGAGCCTCTGGTATTTTCTATAAATAATTGGGAAAGCCAGCTTACAGGCATCCTCAATTTCTATGCCTATCTGATTCTGGCATTGGATTTTGACACCTTCTCTCCCCGAGGAGGCGATGTCTATTGGGAACGAGTGAAGATGATCGTGCAGCAAGGCCAATCATCGGGCAATGTGGGATGGAAAGCCTTTGAAGACACTAAAAATCGCGCAGCTGTGGCTGCAGTGTTCACTGACACCTCTACTCAGTCGATTCGCGATCTCCTATACCAATATCACCGACAAGGTCTCGACCAGATGGCTCTGACCCCTGACAAGGGACGCAGCGAAATACACAAGTCATTGAAATACATCCAGGATTTGCAAAAGGCAGCTCCCATGTCGGTAGGCTTGTCAATGTTTAAGGATGCCAAGCTCGATGAGCTTGTGAATATTTATTCCAAGGCTCCCCAGGAGGAAAGAAAAGAAGCCTACGACTTGCTTCAGCCAATTTATCCATCTGAAGGCACTCGCCTGGAGAAGATCAAGAAAGGCGACGAGACTAATTAAGCCTAAGACACAATGCTATGATTGAAAGATTGCACATATCCAATTATGCCCTCATAACAAACATTGAAATTGAATTTCGCGAGGGGCTCAACATAATCACTGGCGAGACAGGAGCTGGCAAGTCGATTATCTTGGGTGCCCTGTCCTTACTGTTGGGCGGAAGAGCGGAAATGAAGGCCATACGCGATGTCAATAAGAAATCTGTAATTGAGGCCACGTTCGAAACCACCGGCTTCGATCTGCTGAAGCCTATTTTTTCGCACAATGACATTGACTGGGACGACCATCAATGCATACTGCGTCGCGAACTTATGCCCAATGGCCGATCGCGAGCCTTCATCAACGATACCCCGGTCAATCTGCAGATCTTGCGAGAAGTGGCAATCCATCTGGTAGATATCCACTCTCAACATCAAAATCTCCTGTTGGCGGATCCCAATTATCAACTATCGATCATCGACTGCATAGCTCAAAACAAAGCGCTTCTCGAGCAATATCAGGAAGCATATTCCAAATACCGCGTGGCCCTGCGGCGATACACCGAGACTCGCGACATGATACAGCGCAATCAAGCCGAGGCCGAATTCATCAGCTTCCAGCTCGACGAACTGCGCGAGATGAAGCTTCAGCCTGGCGAACAGGACATCCTGGAGCGCGATCGCGATGTGCTCAGCAATATGACACAAATCAAGGAACTTCTCTCTGATGCCCTCAATGCTCTCTCGCATAGCGATAACAATGCACTATCCAAGCTTGATGATGCTGCCAATAGCCTGCATAGGCTAAGCGACGTGCTCGACGATGCCGATTCGCTCGTTGATCGTCTCGAAAGCGCACGCTTGGAAATCAAAGATATTGCCGAAAGCTTGGCCAACTACGACGATGACATGAATGCTGATCCTGTCTCTCTCGACGAGATAGAGCAGCGCCTAAGTCGCATCTACTCACTTGAGGCCAAGCATCATGTGGATACCAGCGATCAGTTAATCGAATTGCGCGACAAGCTTTCAATGCAGCTCGATGCTATCAACAATGCCGACGAATCTCTGGCTCTGCTCCAAGCACAAGCCAAATCCGCGAAAAAGGCAGCCACCGTCATTGCGAAGCAGCTGAGCGAGCGCCGACAGAATGTAGCCGGTGAATTCGCTGAGGAATTGCGCCAGAGAGCTGTGCCTCTGGGCATGAAAAATCTCAGATGCGAAATCACATTCACTCCCAGCAAGCTTTCCCCCACAGGGGCCGATGTCGTTGACTTCAAATTCGCATTCAATAAGAATCAGCCTTTGATGTCGGTAGGCACCACTGCCTCAGGTGGCGAAATCTCACGCCTTATCTTGTCGATAAAGCTTGTTGTGGCGGAGAAAATGCAACTCCCCACTATCATATTCGACGAGGTGGATACCGGAGTCTCCGGAGATGTGGCAGTGCGCATGGGCGGCTTGATGGCTCAAATTTCCAAATCATCGCAAGTGATAGCTATCACGCATCTGCCCCAGGTGGCTGCGCAGGGCGCAACTCATTTCAAGGTTTACAAGGAGGATGATGAGACATCAACCAACACTCACATCCGAATTCTCACTCCCGAGGAAAGAGTCTCAGAGCTGGCACTTATGCTTAGCGGGAATCCCGACGATCCGGCAGCCCGCTCTGCCGCCATTTCGCTCTTGGATAAAAACTAAAGCGCCACGTTTCGCGTTAAATTATTAATCGCATCCAAAACAATAATTTAATCCACACCTATTCATGGATACAAGTGATTACATTTATGGCATCAGAGCTGTCATCGAGGCTATAGAGGCTGAAAAAGACATCGACAAGATTCTCGTAAGGAAAGACTTGCAGAGCGACTTGGTCAACGAAATGTTATCTTTGGCTCGTCAACGCCATCTCCTGGTGCAAAGAGTGCCAATAGAAAAAATCAATCGCATCACGCAGAAAAATCATCAAGGCGTGGTGGCGCTGCTTGCATCTGTCACTTATACGCGCGTGGGCGAATTGGTGCCGATGCTCTATGAGGATGGCGTGCTTCCCTTCGTGATCGTGCTTGATGGGATCACCGATGTGCGCAATTTCGGAGCGATTGCCCGCACAGCTGAGTGTTGCGGAGCCAATGCCTTGGTCATTCCTGAGCGAGGAAGCGTAAGCGCCGGGGGCGATGCCATGAAGACCTCGGCTGGCGCCCTGAATTACATACAGGTGTGTCGCGAGCGCAATCTTGTATCTGCAGTGAAGTATCTCAAGGACAATGGCTATCAAATAGTGGGTGTCACAGAAAAGGCCAATATAAATTACACTCAAGGCAACTACGACGGGCCGGTGGCCCTGGTTATGGGTGCCGAGGATGTGGGCATCTCACCTGAGATATTGGCCCTGTGCGATACGCGAGTGTCAATACCCATGTTTGGAAAGATTGGCAGCCTCAATGTGTCGGTAGCTGCGGGCGTAATGATGTACGAGGTTGTGCGTCAGCGCTTGGCATCAGACCTGGAAGTCATATAGGCATACATTACCCCATATTGACAAGGCCCCGTTCCTTTTGGAAGCGGGGCCTTGCTTATGGTCTTGATCCGGGCTCCTAAGCGCACGGATTCATTATACGCGGCGCACGTAGCTGCCTTCGCGAGTATCAATCTCAATCTTGTCGCCAGTGTTCACGAAGAGAGGCACGCGCACAGTTGCGCCGGTCTCTACGGTAGCGGGCTTCAGAGTATTGGTAGCTGTATCACCCTTGATGCCGGGTTCGGTATAGGTGATTTCCAGGATGGTCTTGACAGGCATTTCAGCGTAGAGCACGGTCTCTGTGCTGGCATCGCTTACCACTTCCACGGTATCGCCTTCTTTCATGAAGTCGGCTCCGGTCACCAGCTCCTTAGAGATGGGCACCTGCTCGTAGGTCTCATTGTTCATGAAGATATCGTCATCGCCTTCGGTGTAGAGATACTGATAGGGGCGACGCTCTACTCTCACGTCTTCGAGCTTCTCACCGATATTGAAGCGGCGCTCAATCACGCGGCCGTCAACCACGTCCTTAAGCTTGGTGCGCATGAATGTGTTTCCTTTGCCAGGCTTCACGTGGAGGAACTCCACACAGAAGTAAAGACGACCGTCCATGCGGATGCATGTGCCGTTTTTAATGTCTTGGGCGTTAATCATAAATTATATCGTTATTTAGCTAAATATGTTAAATTCTTTGCCTTTTTCGTTTCAAGGTGCAATATTACAAAATTTTTGTCACATACCAAAATTTCAATTGCGTTTTTTGCGATTTGGTAACAAACTCACGATTACCATTAGCAAAATTATCACCCCAAGCAGAGTGCTGAGCTGGCGAAAGAGCGTGCCGTCATCCGGGGCGTAAACCTCATCGAGATTTGAATCTGGAAGAGGATATTCTCCGGGCAGCGAATATAGATTGCGCTTCCATTGCACTACTCCGTCGACCAAATATACCAACCCGGCATCGCCTCGGGCCAGTTCTTTAAGCTGAGTGTCTTCGACTGTGAGAATTTCATAGTCAGGGATGGCTTTTCTTCTCCATGCCTCCAAGCTATCGCCTGAGAGTGGCACCAAGCCAAGCATGGATCCTCCTTCTGCTTCAATATAAGAGTTCAGGCGATTGCACATGCGGCTGCGTGCTCGGTTGTGCAACTCCGGATTGGGCACAGTGAGCAAGAGCTGAGGCCCCTCGGAGGCAATCACCATGTCGGTTACTTCCTCATCGCCATCAAAGATGGCAAGATTCCCTGATGTGTGCATGCCTCCTTCCCGACGCACGAATGTCCATGTCTCATCGGGCAGTTCGTCAAGTGCAAATCTCTTCTCTTCACCCTCGCGAGTGTAGACCATTTTGATTTCTCCCGAGTCAGCATCCTTAAGCAAGGGCTCACCTACTGGGAAGGGGCGGAAATCCACCACCGGCTGAACCCACCATCCTACCAAGCTTATCACGAGGCAATATAGCACGCACGATGTGGCCACTACCCATTGCAGGAGCGGCTGCACTAACCCGCCTACTGAGTCATTGTATTTTATCAATGCTACCAGCATAGCTGCCAAGATGACATTCTTTATGAAGGTAGCAGTGTTAGAGATTACCCAAGCATCGCCAAAGCATCCGCAATCTTCCACCGGATTTGCCACCATAATGTAGAATGTGAGCGGAAGCATCACAGCCATCATCAGCGACAGCACCCATACCGATGCTCTGCGCATGCAGCCCAGCAGCAACATCACTCCGCTCACAAATTCGAGCATGGCTATGCCTATTGCCACACATAGCAGCACCTGGCGCGGCAGCCAATCAAGCGACCACGCGGCCAGATAATCCTGGATTTTGTAAATGAAGCCCCAAGGATCGACTGTCTTCGCAAAGCCTGAGAATATGAAAGTGGCGCCTGTGATCAGACGCAGCGCCCATACTATTATTTTCTTGTAGAGAGGCATGCTGGGATATTATTGCAAATAAGGGTGCAATGGCTGATTACTCGGTGAGTTTGATGATGCCGAAAGCCGCATAGTTGATCATGTCCATGTAGTTGGCATCTATTCCTTCCGACACGGATGTCATTCCGTCATGATCTTCTATTTCTTTGGTACGCTGTATTTTCATCAGGATTAGGTCAACATACGAGAGCACTCTCATGCCGCGCCATGCTTCATCATAATCATGATTTTTCTTGATCAATAAATCGCGTGCCTGCGCCATTACCTTGTCGTAATATTTGAGCGCGGTGGCCACATCGATATCTTTGGTATCGGCATAGCCCAGCTCCAGCTGTATGATGCCTATGGCGGCATAGTTGACGATACCTATGAATTCGGGCAATATGCCCTCGCCAACCTCAGAGTGCCCTTTCACTTGTAGAGAGCGTATGCGCTTGGCTTTGATGAATATTTGATCGGTCAGAGCAGCGGGTCGCAGAATGCGCCAAGAAGCTCCATAGTCATGCAGCTTCTTTTCGAAGACCTCTCTGCATCGGGCCAGAGCTTGGTCAAATTGCTGATTTGTCTTTTCCATTACAACAAAAAAATTCCAGGCTGCCTTGGCAGCCTGGAAAATGAAAGTCTCGGTTAGTAGCCAAGGCGAGCCTTAGTTGCATTCAGATTAGCGTCATCATTAAGGAGGTAATAAGCCTGCTCAAGAAGCTTGAGGGCGTCGGTATTGTCCTCATTGATGGCATAGCTGCGCTCGAAGAGATCAACGGCCTGAAGCATCACAGGCTTGAATTCCTCGTTGAACACCTTGTTGAACGCTGCATTGTCGTTGGGAGCATCATTGTAGATGTTCTGAGCTTTGTTGTAGTACATGCGGCCGAGGTTGTAGAGAGCCTGGGCATTGTGCGAGTCGAGCTCTACGGCTTTCTCATATTCGGGCTGAGGATCTTTGCCAATCTCATCCTGCTCAAAGAGGATGCCCTTGATCACATGGTACTGTGCGTTGGTGGGATCCTGTGCGATAGCCTGGTCAATAGCGTCAACAGCCTTGGTATATTCCTTCTTGGTGATGTAGCCATTGATGATGTAGCCCATGTAGTTGGGATCCTCATCGCCATACTTGGCCTGTGCCTCATAGGCCAGAGCTGTCACGGCATCGTCGTCGCCAGCCTGGGTAGCCACTGCGATTGCATAGTCATAGATGGTCTTCTTGTCATAGCCCTTGTCCTTAGCCTCGATGAAGCTCTGGAGAGCAAGCTTGGGATCATCCATCTGCCAAGCAGCAAGGCCCTTGTTGTAGCAGATTTCCGAAATCGTAGAGTCAGCCGGAAGCACGGGGATAGCCTTTACGAATGTCTCATTGTAGGGAAGCTTGGTGTATACATCCCACACTTCATAGGCACCCTTGTAGTTCTGTGCGCCCCAAAGAGAAATGCCGGCATTCAGGTAGTCGTTGTAGTGACCGCCAACTGTCTTCACGATATCTTTGCTGTACTTTGTCTTCATTTTGCCCTTTGCGTCAACCACTGAGTCAAGAGGAAGAGCCTTCATCATGTTCTCATAGCCGCCAAGCAGAGCTTCTGCCATTACTACCTGACCAGCCTCGTCAAGTTGACCGAGAGCCTGCATTTGGAACAGGTTGTCGTACTGGTTGTAACCAGCTTGACCGGGCAAAAAATAAGTTAAAGCATTGTCCTTGGTCTCAGGATTGCTCATGGCTGGAGTGACAGCATTGAGAACTTCCTTGTAGTCAGCTCCTTTTTTCACGAGTTTCTCGGCATCTTTGAGTACTGTCTCCTGAGCGAAAGCTCCAAGGCAAAACAGTGCGCAAGCGCCCAAAATGCTGATTTTCTTCATAACAGTCATTTCGTTTTGGTTAGTAATTGTATTATTTAGGTGTTATTGCATTTATTGGGGTTAGTATTGGTGTCAATTTGGCAATCAGTCTTCTTCTGGAGTTATCTCCTCGGGCTCAGCGCCCTCAGCCTCATTGTCATCCGGGCCTTCGGTTTCGATCTCTTCAGCATCGACATCCTCGATCTCGGGGAGTTCTTCGCCAGCCTGCACTGCTTCTACCTCTTCTTCGGGATCGCTATTGACACAGCACACAGATGCTATGTTGTCGTTGCGCTTCTCAAGATTGATTATTCTCACACCTTGGGTGTTGCGTCCCATCACTCTCACATCTGCCACGCGGATGCGGATGGTGATGCCGCTTTCGTTGATGATGATCAAGTCGTTGTCGTCATTGACGCTCTCGAATGCCACCTGATGACCAGTCTTCTCAGTCACCTTCATGGTACGCACTCCCTTGCTGCCACGGTTGGTGATGCGATAGCCGCTCACCTCAGAGCGCTTGCCGAATCCCTTTTCAGAGATGCTCATCACTGTGTTGTCGCTGCCACGCTCATAAATGATCATGCCGATTACCTCGTCGACTCCGTCATCGTCGATTCTCATGCCTCTTACGCCGGTTGAGACGCGGCCCATGGGGCGCACATTCTCCTCAGAGAATCTTACTGCGCGGCCATTGCGATTGGCCAGCAGGATTTCGCTCTGGCCGTCGGTAAGGCCTACTCCGATCAGATCGTCGCCTTCGCGCATCAGGATGGCTTTCTTGCCCTTGGCCATTATGCGCACATATTCGCTAAGCCGTGTCTTCTTGATGAGGCCCTTGCGAGTGGCAAACACCAGATAGTGCGAGCTGACAAATTCGGCATCATCTGCCATAGGCTTATAGCTGATATAGGCTTGCACCTTGTCGCCGGGCTCGATATTGAGCAGATTCTGCAAAGCGCGGCCCTTGCTGTTGCGTGCTCCCTCAGGCAGCTCATATACCTTAAGGCGATACACAAGGCCCTTGTTGGTAAAGAACAGCAAGGTATTGTGCATCGATGCCATGTACACATGCTCTATGAAGTCCTCGTCGCGGGTATCGCTGCCCTTGATCCCTACTCCGCCTCGATTCTGTGCTCGGAATTCCGAAAGCGGCGTGCGCTTGATGTATCCCATGTGTGAGATGGTGATCACCATGTCATCGTCGGAATAGAAATCTTCCGCATTGAAATCGCCTGCGGTATAGTCGATGTCGGTCATGCGGGCATCTCCGTATTTGTCGCGCACTTCCACGAGTTCGCTCTTGATAAGCTCGCGCATCACGTTTTCATCATTGAGAATCAGCTCCAAGCGTGCGATTTCGCCCATCACCTTGTCATAGTCATCTTGGAGCTTGGCCTGTTCCAGTTTGGCCAGGCTCTTGAGGCGCATGTCCACGATTGCCTGGGTCTGCAGATCGTCGAGACCAAAACGCTGGCCCAATTGCAGCTTGGCATCTTCCACCGAGTCAGCTCCTCGGATGATAGCGATCACCTCATCGATGTTTTGTGAGGCCACGATCAGGCCTCTCAGGATATGGGCCTTTTCCTGCGCCTTGCGCAATTCATATTTGGTGCGGCGAGTCACCACATCGCGGCGATGCGCCACAAACTGCTCAAGCAGCTGCTTGAGGTTCAGGGTCTGCGGGCGACCGTTGACCAGGGCCACATTGTTGACGCTGAAAGCTGCCTGCATCTGGGTCATCTTGTAGAGCTTGTTGAGCACTACGTTGGCGTTGGCGTCCTGGCGCACCTTGATCACGATGCGCATGCCCTGATGAGAGGTATAGTCATTGATGTCGGCTATGCCATCGATTTTCTTTTCGTTGACAAGACCAGCAATGTATTTGATGAGTTCGGCTTTGTTTACTCCATAAGGTATCTGGGTCACCACGATATTCTCGTGGGTACCATCTTTTTCTATTTCTGCGCGAGCGCGAATCACTATTCTGCCATGGCCTGTCTCGTAGGCGTCCTTCACGCCCTGATAGCCATAGATGGTGCCACCGGTGGGGAAATCGGGGGCAGTGATGATCTTCATCAGCTCGGGGATGGTGATCTCGGGATTCTCAAGCACAGCGATGGATGCATTGATGCTCTCCGTGAGATTGTGAGGGGGCATGTTAGTGGCCATGCCTACAGCGATGCCTTGGGCTCCGTTGACCAGTAGATTGGGGAAGCGGGTTGGAAGCACAGTGGGCTCGTCGCGAGTGTTGTCATAATTCCTCTGGAAGTCGATGGTCTCTTTGTCGATGTCGGTAAGCATCTCCTCGCCTATCTTGCTGAGGCGCACCTCAGTATAACGCATGGCGGCTGCGCTGTCGCCGTCGACTGAGCCAAAGTTGCCATGGCCGTCAACCAGAGTGTAACGCAGGCTCCAGTCCTGGGCCATGCGCACTACGGTACCATAAATTGATGAATCGCCATGGGGGTGGTACTTACCCATGACGTCTCCTACACAGTTGGCGCTCTTGCGGTGAGGCTTGTCGCTGGTGTTGCCCATGGCTCCCATGCCAAAAAGCACGCGGCGCTGCACAGGCTTGAGTCCGTCCCTCACATCGGGCAGGGCTCGCGACACGATCACTGACATCGAATAATCGATGTAAGCGCTTTTCATCTCGTTCTCGATGTTGATCTTTAAAATGCGGTTTTGATCCAACATGTCAAATAATCAATTAATAATTAAGCGTTTGTCTTCAGGGCACAATAATAGCCCGCAATTTTCGTTTTATTCTTTGAAATATCATACAAAGGTACGAATTATTTTTGAAACTATAAAGACTTTTGACTCGCCATTTTCGCTTTTTTTGATTAATTTCGCTAATCATTATTTGCGTTTTTTGGTGCGGTTATTGTTATATCTCATATATGACACTTTTTTTATCATTGAATGGATAGTTATAATTTTTCTCCTGAGATGTCGCTGCTGTTGGAAAAATGCAAGCGTGAAGCGGCTCGTCACAGCAATTCCGGGGTGAATCCCGAACATTTGCTGCTGGTGATGCTTGCCGATATGGAGAGCCCGGCCTTTAAGCTTGTGGAGAAGGCAGCCTCTTCGCGCTCGGCCTATGAGCTCTATCAGGAGCTTGACACCTGGCTTTACAACCAGGCAAGGCCCAATCCCACGCAGAACATCTCTGACATTGTAAAAAGAATCATACGCCTCAGCGTGCTTGAGGCCCGCATGCTCAAGCACACCGACGTGCAGCCCCTGCATGTGCTGCTGGCCATTTTCCACAATCCTGAAATTTTGAATATGGAATTTATCAAGCCCTTCATATCAGCCGGTGTCGACTATCGCCGACTCACTCAGCTGGTGCGCGATTCCGAGCCAGCCGCTCCTCGAGCCGGCAGCGATTTTCTTGATGAAGAGGACGAACCGGCCGACAAGCCTTCTTCGTCATCCTCAGACTCAAGTTCTTCTCGCTCCCGCAAGAACAAGCCTGGTAACGACACACCCATGCTCGACAAGTTTGGCCATGACATGACAAAGGCTGCTGCTGACAACCGCCTTGACCCTATCGTGGGACGCGAGACTGAAATCGAGCGCCTGGCACAGATACTTAGCCGTCGCAAAAAGAACAATCCAGTACTTATCGGCGAGCCTGGCGTGGGCAAGAGCGCCATCGTCGAGGGCCTCGCTCTGCGCATCGTGCAGCGCAAGGTATCGCGCATCCTCTTCAACAAGCGCGTAGTTTCGCTCGATATGGCCGGCATCGTGGCTGGCACCAAGTATCGCGGCGAATTTGAAGAGCGCATCAAGGCCATCCTTGGCGAGCTCCAGAAGAATCCCAACATCATCCTCTTCATCGATGAAATCCACACTATCGTGGGTGCGGGCAATGCTCCTGGTTCGATGGATGCGGCCAACATGCTCAAGCCTGCCTTGGCGCGTGGCGAACTGCAGTGCATCGGCGCAACCACCCTCGATGAATATCGCAAGAATATTGAGAAGGACGGTGCACTGGAGCGTCGATTCCAGAAGGTGATGGTAGAGCCTACCACTCCCGAGGAGACCATTACCATCTTGAATAAGATCAAGGAGAAATACGAGCAGCACCACAATGTCTCCTACACTCCCGAGGCTATTAAGGCTTGCGTGAAACTGACCGAGCGCTATGTGAGCGATCGTAATTTCCCCGACAAGGCCATCGATGCTCTCGATGAAGCCGGATCGCGCGTGCATATCACCAACATCGAAGTGCCTAAGGAAATTGAGAATCTGGAGAATCACATAGCTGAGGCCACTCAGAACAAGTTGCGCGCAGCTCAGCAGCAGAATTTCGAGTTGGCTGCTCAATTCCGCGACCAAGCGCAGCGCCTGGCCGAGAAACTCGACGATGCCAAGGCCCAATGGGAAAAGCAGCTGAGCGAACAGCGCACTCCTGTGGATGAAGACAAAGTGGCTGAGGTAGTGGCCATGATGACAGGGGTGCCCGTGCAGCGCATCGCCCAAGCCGAAGGCAAGCGACTTCTGGAGATGGGTCCCGCGCTCAAAAATCAAATCATCGGCCAGGACAACGCCATCGACAAGATAGTAAAGGCCATCCAGCGCAACCGCATAGGTCTGAAAGATCCCAACAAACCCATCGGCACTTTCATGTTCCTGGGTCCGACTGGTGTCGGCAAAACTCACTTGGCCAAGAAGCAGGCTGAATATCTGTTTGATTCGGCCGATACACTTATTCGCATCGACATGAGCGAATATATGGAGAAGTTCACGGTCAGCCGTCTGGTGGGAGCGCCTCCGGGCTACGTTGGCTACGAGGAGGGCGGACAGCTCACCGAGGCTGTGCGTCGTCACCCCTACTCTGTCGTGCTGCTCGATGAGATTGAAAAGGCACATCCCGATGTCTTCAATCTCCTGCTACAGATGATGGATGAGGGTCGTCTTACCGACAGTCTTGGTCGCCGCGTAGACTTCAAGAATGTCATCATCATCATGACCTCCAACATCGGCACGCGCCAACTCAAGGAATTTGGCAGCGGCGTGGGCTTCACCACCAAGGAGGTTGACAAGGAATTCAGCCACGGAGTGCTGCAAAAAGCCCTCAACAAGGCTTTCTCTCCAGAATTCCTCAACCGAATTGATGACATTGTGATGTTTGATCAGCTCGACAAAGAGGCTATCTTCAAGATCATCGACATCGAACTGGCTGGCTTCTACAATCGCGTGGCCGATCTTGGCTACAAGCTCAATCTCTCCGAGGAAGCTAAGAATTTCATTGCGGAGAAGGGCTACGATGTGCAGTACGGCGCACGTCCGTTGAAGAGAGCCATCCAGAAATATCTCGAGGATGAATTGGCAGAGCTCATCATCAGCGGCAACATGCCCGAAGGATCCACCATCAATGTCGATTACGATCCCAAAGAAAACAAGATTGTCACCAGTTTCTCTCAACCCTAAGAGAATAGATAAGCCTTCATAAATTGGGCCCTACAACCGTGAGGGTCCAATTTATTTTTGTGAAATTGTCATTTATCCCGTAACTTTGCAAAGGCATTAACAATATTCTCAACAGGCCAAACATGAAAGTTCAATATAATTCGCATAGCCCTTTCTTCTTCAATGTTTTCGAGCAGTACAAATCGACTAAAGATTTCAACAGCTCCCGAATCCGACAAGACCTTACCAAAGAGCAGTCGGTAAGGAAAGATTACGAAGGAAGAGAAATCTACGAGC
>CAYTXF010000003.1:0-8503 GCA_964440745.1 uncultured Bacteroides sp. | reverse complement strand
CTTACCAAAGAGCAGTCGGTAAGGAAAGATTACGAAGGAAGAGAAATCTACGAGCTCATACAAAATGCAGAAGACGAAGCCTCAGACTATGTGCGGATCTCATTAGACACTGCCTCGCGCACCCTGTCGGTGGCAAATACAGGCAAAATTTGCGAGCCATTCACTGAGGAGGGCTTTTGCTCGATCATGATGGCTGAGATGTCGCCCAAGATGATATCCCACAAAGCCTACATTGGCAATAAAGGATTGGGATTTAGATCTCTAATCAATTGGGCCACAGAGATATCAATAGTCAGCGGCGGTGTGCGGTGCACTTTCTCCAGGGAAATTGCAAAGAACTATTGGGAAGAAATCAAGAAAGGGGGAAACTTTGTTGAGAAGTCTTCATTATTAGCAGTTAGGCATGAAGATTTCGCCTCAGAGCAATTTGGATTGAGCAGTCCTCTGCCAATGTTGGCAGTCCCCAAGGTTGAAGATTGCGAAAGCGGAGAGTTCACAACTGAAATCATTGTAAAATATGGTGAATCCTCACTTCCATCAATCATGGATCAACTGGATTCGCTCAATGGTAAAGTTTTGCTATTTCTGAAAAACATAAGCTGCATTGACATAGTAGTTGATGGTAGAGAAAGAACAATCCGTAAGGAAATAATTGACATGGATGATGTTACACATATCACTCATGTCAAAATATATGACAGAAAGAATCCCGCGAGTCAAGTGTGGACTCTTTATCAGGAATCTGACGAATTCGATGAAAAGAGCCGATATGAGATATCGCTGGCCTATAATCCCGTTACTCACGAATCGGGAGATGTTGTTTATGCCTTTTTCCCAACCCGCGTGCCGCTCACGTTGCCAATGGCTGTGCATGCCACTTTTGAATTAAGCTCTTCGCGTAATTCCATCAATCAATCGGCCAACAATGAAAAGATGCAGAGGCTCTTGGCAAAAGCAATCATGCATTTTGCCAGCTTATTGGCAAAGAATGATGTGGAAAATCCCAATTGGCATTTCTATGACATCACTGTCTTGAAACAGCAATCAGAGATAAAGGCTTTCCCTATAATGGTGCAAGAGCTTAATGAGGCTCGCTCTCTTGCAAGCATTTATCCCACGATCGGAAAAGGCTATCTTCCCCTAAGTGAAACTTGCCGCTATGGCGAGGCATTAGCTTCTTTCTTAGATTCACAAGCCATTGGACTCGAGCAACATTTGATCAGCGGATACTCTGAGCGTGAAATCTCTACCTATTATTGTGACAACACCTTAAGGGAATTTGCTCAGAAGTATTCTGATCATTTGCTGGAAACTGCCAAAGAGGATATGGATCTGCGTGCAGAATTCATAGCTGCCTTAGCTCCAGTGAAAGGTTGTAAAGATTTACAACTCCTTGTGGATGAGAATTATGACATCATAAAAAAAGACGCTCGCATAAATGTGGGCGAGAGCATATCTGATTTGCCGTCAGAAATGGAGATTCGATACGTGGCAACCAGCCTTGTGGACAGCTTGAAAAAGCATTTTGATCTCTCAAAAGAAAAGAATAAGGAACGCGGTGTGACCGCTCGACTCAAAGAAAATGGCTTGGCTGATGTGAGTGACATGGATTTCGCTACAGTCAAGCGCACCATCGTCACCTACTCAAAGTCCAAAATGACCCTTGATGGATTCCAGCAATTGATGTTTGCCTTGTATAAGAAATGGAAGGAGGCTGATTTTGACAAGTCAATGAGTGAGGTTTTCGAACACCCCGATTTCCGAGTATACAATGGCGATGGAAAGAAATGCTATCCATCAGAAACAGTACTTATTACTTCAGACTCAGAATCTATATACGCAACCAACTTTCAGCTTTACGGCAATCTCGATTTCTGGTGCGAATTGTTTTCTCACAAATTGGGCGAAGAGCAAAATGCCGAAGATGTGAGGGACTTCTTTTTGCATTTCATCGGAGTGGAATCCCTCATTCCTAAGAAATACGTGCCACTTGATGAAAAGAGTTATGCCTATTTGGTAGAACATACTTCGGTATTCCCCAACGAGCCATGGAATGTCGATAGATTCTACAGCCGACAGGCAGGCTTTTTTGATCATGTAAATTGGTTTAAAATACCCGATGAAGATTTCTTTAAGGAGCTCTATGAGAATCAAGAAAAAAGTCTTATAGACATATTGCGTCTGATCCAAAAAGACAAAGGCCTTCTGCAAAGTCTGTCTAACAGGACATTGGATTACTTTCGCAATAATTGGAAGCGCGCAGAGGCCACTCTCAGCTATCCTCTCTACATAATGCGGTCATGGGATTTGCTGCAGCCCTTGAAATCTTATGTGGTGTCAGAGCACATTAGTCTTACTGCCGATTCAGAGCTGGAAAGATTTCTAAGTGATTTCACTCGTGATTACGAATCAGCACTTTTGCTGAAAAATCTGGGAGCCAAGGAGACCTTGAAAGAATTAGAGTCAGCAGATTTGTATGAGTTTTTGCGGCTTTTGTCTAAGAAAAATCTTACCAAGGGAGTGCAGCCTATCTATAAGGCCATAAGAGAGGCTATCATCAGCAATCATCGCGATTACGAGACATTCGCCGAACTCAAATCCCTCAGCGAAGCATTCGCTCAAGATGGAATGGTGTATGCCCGGCAAAATGGAGGTCCGCTCACCTTGCAGCCGGTAAGCAATGTTTATTACTGGGACAATGACCGGCTCCCCCGTCAGATGTTGCAATCGAAATGGAAACTTGAAATAGGCAACCGCATCGGCGAGAATTCGGTGAAAGCCATTTTTGGAGTAAAGCTTGCCGATGAACTCAACATTCGCATTCTCAACAATACACCTAACCCAGAGCTGGAATCAGATGTCTTGGCCAACATTTCACAGCGCTTCCGCTACCTCTTGGCATATAGATTTCACAATAGCCGAGGCTTAGGTGAAAGCGGCCAGATAAAAGAGGCTATCACTCTGAAAAACATAAAATTACGATTCTATTTTGATTGCGCCTATAGCAATGAAAATCAAATGATGCAGATGTCGCAAGGCGACATGGTGACAGAGAATGCCAACTCAGGCATCACTTTCCACATATGCGCGCCCCAGCGATCTTACGCTGAAGCCATCAAATCGCCTGCCTTTTGTGAGAATCTGATGGAGGCGCTGTGCATTGCCTTCAAGGTGACGAGCACAGAAATGGCCAACTCATTCCGCAATACCCTTAAGAATTCTGAAGAGGCCAATTCCTATGAGGCTCATAGAGAAATTCCCGAGGAGGAATGGGAAGCTGTTGACAAGACTATTCGCGCAATCAATGGCGACAAGCAAGCTCTCGAGGAGTTGGATTTGCGACAAATCATAAAGGAAAGAATCCTTGAGTATCGCCAAGCCTACAGAAATTCAATCGTATACGCCAAATACTTGGCTCTTAAAGCGGATGCATCGATTGAAGACAAGGCTTTGCAGCTTGAGAAATTCTGTATCGATTATGATAGTGAAGAGATAATTGATGATTTCCTAAAATTAGAATCTCAGACCATTGAAGCAGAGGTAGTCAGGGAGCGCTTTTTGGAAATGCTGAATCAAAAATTTGGCATAGAAAGCAATCTGCTCAAAGCTAATGATACTAAGATATTGCCAACACTTTCGCCTTATCTTGAAATTTTAGATAAAAAGGGCATTGATCGATCAGCCCTCAGTCAACACACTCTCTTTATGGCTTGTTTCGATGGGTATGAAGAGAAATTCTGTAAAGAACTGAAAAGATATCAAATTGAGGAAGATGTAAATTCTTATGCGGCCGACAGTGCGCCGAATGATTTCGATCCGTCTTCTCTTATAATTCATTTTGATGCTGTGGGCATAAACAAGGCGAGCCCTCGAGCTGATTCCATATCTCATAACTCGGGGAAAAGAGAAGGGTTCGTTTCCGAAGGGAACAAAGTGTTTGCTGGACGCAGAGCAGAGAAAAAGGTTTATGAGGCCATGTTGGCTCACCCAGAAAAATATGCTGATGTGCAGGGCCATTCCAAAAATCTTAATCCCGTCAATGGCCAAGACCATCTTCACTATGACATTTCCTATGTCCCGGTTGAAGAGGGTGGCAAGCGCAGATATTTGGATGTGAAGGACATGACATCGGAGGTCTTCTTCATGTCAAGGGATGAGTATGAATTTGCCTGTGAGCACAAAAGTCTCTATGACATTGCCATCGTGCGTGGCGACGAGATTTTCTTTCTCCTAAGTCCCTTTGATGACAAAGAAGGGCAACCGCCCCTCTCAGGCATTGCCGACTCCTACAAATTCACCATTACCCTCTCCGCTGAGCAAAAATAAAAATCACCCGATAAGACGTCTTATCGGGTGATTTTTATTTACACATTTATTGTTTATTTCTCGGGAGCATCATCGGCATGCTCGGGATCAAGAAGCTCGAGCATCTTGATAGCTGATGCCGGGATGCGGGTGCCGGGGCCGAAGATGGCGGCCACGCCTGCCTTGTACAGGAAATCATAGTCCTGAGCCGGGATCACACCACCTGCGGTCACCATGATGTCCTCGCGGCCAAGCTTCTTGAGCTCTTCGATCACCTGCGGGATGAGAGTCTTGTGGCCTGCTGCCAGCGATGATACGCCGAGCACATGCACATCATTCTCCACTGCCATACGGGCTGCTTCAGCCGGGGTCTGGAAGAGCGGACCCATATCCACGTCGAAGCCACAGTCGGCGTAGCCGGTAGCTACAACCTTGGCGCCACGATCGTGACCATCCTGACCCATCTTTGCAATCATGATGCGCGGCTGACGGCCTTCGCGCTTTGCAAAGGCAGCGCACATCTCTTGAGCCTTCTTGAAGTCGGCATCTCCTTGAGTTTCTTTTGAATACACGCCTGATATTGTACGGATTACTGCTTTATAACGTCCTACCACTTCCTCGCATGCGTCAGAGATTTCTCCCAGAGTAGCACGCACGCCTGCTGCCTTCACTGCCAAGTCGAGGAGATTGCCTTCCTTAGTGGCCACGCATTCGGTAATGGCATTCAGGGCTTCCTTCACTTTCTCATTGTCGCGGTGAGCCTTCACATCGTTGAGACGCTCGATCTGCTCCTTGCGCACCTCGGTGTTGTCGATTTCGAGGATGTCGATAGGATCTTCGTGGTCCAGACGATATTTGTTGATGCCCACGATGGTCTGGCGACCGCTGTCGATGCGAGCCTGGGTGCGAGCTGCTGCCTCTTCGATGCGCATCTTGGGCAGACCAGTCTCAATAGCCTTGGCCATGCCGCCGAGCTTCTCGATCTCCTGGATGTGCTCCCAAGCGCGGTGAGCGATCTCATTGGTGAGAGCCTCTACATAGTAGCTGCCGCCCCATGGGTCGATAGCCTTGGTCACCTGGGTTTCTTCCTGGATGTAGATCTGAGTGTTGCGAGCGATACGGGCTGAGAAATCGGTAGGCAGGGCGATAGCCTCGTCGAGAGCATTGGTATGGAGCGACTGGGTGTGACCCAGAGCAGCGCCCATAGCCTCGATGCAAGTGCGGCCCACATTGTTGAAGGGATCCTGCTCGGTGAGAGACCAGCCTGATGTCTGAGAGTGAGTGCGGAGTGCCAGCGACTTGGGATTCTTAGCGCCGAACGACTTCACGATCTTTGCCCACAGCATGCGAGCTGCGCGCATCTTGGCCACCTCCATGAAATAGTTCATGCCGATAGCCCAGAAGAATGACAAGCGCGGAGCGAACGAGTCGATATCCATGCCGGCATTCACGCCAGCGCGCAGATATTCGAGACCGTCGGCCAAGGTGTAAGCCAACTCGATGTCGCATGTAGCGCCAGCCTCTTGCATGTGATAGCCAGAGATTGAGATCGAATTGAACTTAGGCATGTTCTTCGATGTGTACTCGAAGATGTCGGCGATAATGCGCATTGAGAATTCCGGGGGATAGATATAGGTGTTGCGCACCATGAATTCCTTGAGGATGTCATTCTGGATGGTACCAGCCATTTCCTCAAGCTTAGCGCCCTGCTCCAAGCCAGCATTGATGTAGAATGCGAGAATGGGCAGCACAGCGCCGTTCATGGTCATCGACACTGACATCTTGTTCAATGGAATGCCCTCAAAGAGCACCTTCATGTCCTCGATTGTGCAGATCGACACGCCAGCCTTGCCCACGTCGCCCACTACGCGTTCGTGGTCGGCATCGTAGCCGCGGTGCGTAGCCAAGTCAAAGGCCACTGACAGACCCTTCTGGCCCGAAGCCAGGTTGCGGCGATAGAATGCGTTGGATTCGGCAGCTGTCGAGAAACCGGCATACTGGCGGATTGTCCAAGGACGCAGAGGATACATGGCGCTGTACGGGCCACGCAGGAATGGAGGAATACCCGACATGAAGTTGAGATGCTCCAGGCCTTCCAGGTCATCCTTGGTATAAACTTGCTTTACAGGTATGAGCTCAGGAGTAATCCAATTCTCGCCTCCCTGCTCAGGCTTATTCTGAGCGCCAAATGCGTCAGCTACGATATTGATGTTTTTGAAATCTGGTTTCATGTTGGCAGGTTTTATTTAAGTAGACGAGCATTGAAATCTTTGAGAGTGTCAAGCACATTGCAGCGCACGTGCACAAAATCCTTGATGCCAACGGCCTTGAGGTCGTCCATGCATGCGGGTGCACCAGCCACCACGAATTCAGCACGGCCATCAAGATACTTGTAAGCAGCGGGGGCAAGCTCAGCATATTCATCATCGCTTGAGCAGAGCACCACTACGTCAGCGCCCTTTGCAAGAGCCTCGTCGACGCCTTCCTCAACAGTCTTGAAGCCAAGATTGTCGATGATCTCATATCCGGCGCAGCCGAAGAAGTTGGTTGAGAACTGAGCGCGAGCCAGACGCATGGCAAGATTGCCAATGGTCAGCATGAACACCTTCGGACGCTTTTCAGCAGCCTCGGTAGCCAAACGCAGAGCTTCGAAATCGGTAGCGGCGCGCTTCTTGAGCAGCGGGGTGATTTCGGGAGCTTCATCGCCCTCGGCGCAGCAGCATGCGCACTTGCCTTCGCCCTTCTCGATCTTGTCAGCGGCCTTTTCGTTGACATTGGGATATTGGTTAGTGCCCAGCAGGATCTCCTTGCGGCGTGCCACGTCGGTGTGACGCTTAGCGCAGCTTTCGTTGACTGCTTCTTGCACTTTGCCTTCGTTGACAAGCTTGAAGAAACCGCCTTCTTCCTCTACGGCCAGGAACAATTTCCAAGCCTGCTCAGCGATGGCCACTGTGAGCTCTTCCACATAGTAGCTGCCGCCTGCGGGATCGAGCACCTTGTCGAGGTGGCTCTCTTCCTTGAGCAGAAGCTGCTGGTTGCGTGCGATGCGCTCGCTGAATTCATCCGGCTTCTTGTAGGGAGTGTCGAACGGCACTGATGTGATAGAATCAACGCCAGCAACGGCTGCTGAGAATGCCTCGGTCTGGCTGCGCAGCAGATTTACATAGGCGTCGTAGATAGTCTGATTGAATTTCGATGTCGAAGCATTCACCACCATCTTGCAGCTTGCCTCGTCGGCGGGCTTGTATTGCTTTACGATCTGAGCCCAAAGCATGCGAGCGGCGCGGAATTTGGCGATTTCCATGAAGAAGTTGGTGCTAATGCCCATGTTGAACTTGATGCGGTCAGCCACAGCGTCGGCTGTGTAGCCGGCATCGGTAAGTGAGGTCATCCACTGAGCGCCCCATGCCAGAGCGTAGCCCAGTTCCTGATAGATGAATGCTCCGCTGTTGCAAAGCACTGCCGAGTTTACTGCCAAAAAGCGCAGGTTGGGCACCGGTGCCACAATCTCCATGATTTCCTTGGCATTCTCAATTGCCCATGCCGGCATCTTCTTGCCATGCTTGAACGACGGCTTGCAGGGATTGTAGTTGATCGATCCGCGGAATTTCTCCTCCATGCCCTTTTCCTTGATGTAAGCCACAAGGTTCTTGGCCAGCTCCACTGCCTTGCTGGGGCAGCATTTGAAGTTGACTTCTACGCAGTCGAGATGAATGCCGTCTAAGAGAGATGCTATTGTCTCAGCCGAGGGATCTTTCACCTTGAATCCCAGTGAGGTCACTCCCTTATTAAGCACATCCAATGCTATGGCATTGGCCTCCTTGGGATCGGCTGCCTTGATGTCCTGGCGTGTCAGCCAATCATTGTCTTTACGTGTGCCACGCACATAGGGATATTCGCCCGGAAGCGAATTGGTGGTCTTGAAGTCGGCAATGTCCTCAGCGCGGTATACCGGCTGCACATTAAAGCCTTCGTTAGTTCGCCATACGAGCTTTTTGTCAAAGTCAGCACCCTTAAGATCTGTCTCTACCTTTGCTCTCCATTCCTGGTAGGTGGTCTCCGGGAACATGTCGAACAGTTTCTCTTTCTTTTCTGACATAAACTAAAAATGTTAACAATAATGTATTTCTCTCGGTGTTTTTGCTAATTGATCTAAGGCATTAGCGTTTTGTGATTTTATACAGCAAAGTTACTGCAA
>CAYTXF010000002.1:20895-63631 GCA_964440745.1 uncultured Bacteroides sp. | reverse complement strand
CGACATCGCGGCTGATAATCACACGGTTATCAGCCGCTTTCTTTTCATAGGAACTAAGTAATAAATATGGATGCAATCGGAATGGCTGCCATCGGTGTAGGCAGTTCCACAATAATAGGGTCGGCATTGGGATTCTTCATCAAGAATGTCTCCCACCGCACCAATGACACCATCATGGGCTTCTGTGCCGGCTTGATGCTGGCCGCAGCGGTGCTGGGCCTGATGGTGCCAGCCTTTGGCATGTGTCCCGACTGGGGCGATGTGTGGCTCCCCATCTTAGGCGTGGGTGGGGGAATTGTGGTGCTCAATCTGCTCGACAATCTTACCCCTCACCTCCACCATATCACGGGGATCGACGAGGAGGAGCATCGCCACAACCAGCATCTCAACCATGTGCTGCTGTTTGTGATGGCGATAGCGCTGCATAAATTTCCAGAAGGGATAGCTGCGGGCGTGGGTTTTGGCGGCGAGCCAATCGACCAGGCAGCGAGCGTGGCCATAGCCATCTCGCTCCAGAATGTGCCTGAGGGCATGGTGATTATCTCGCCTTTGCTCTTGGCTGGGGTAAGCCGACTGCGCACCTTTGTGATAGCCTTAGTGATCGGTCTGCTTGAGGTAGCAGGCGTGTTTACAGGATATTATTTGGCTGAGTTGTCGGCAGCAGTGCTCCCCTTTATGCTGGCACTTGCTGGCGGCGCCATGCTGTATGTGGTAAGCGACGAGATGATACCAGAGAGCCATGCCCATGGCTACCAGAAGCCAGCCACTTATGCCCTGCTTGCGGGCTTTGTGCTGATGCTGCTCATCGAGCGCGTCGACTAACTCAGGGTTTCCTGCATGCGGATATCCTGCTCCGCCAAATAAGCATTGAGCTCCTCGAACGACGACTGGGTGACGCACACGCGGCCGCTGCGCACGAACTGGCGCACTCCGAAGGGGAGCAATTCGTTGAGCAAAGCCTCAGTCTCCCATACCTGGCCGGCCTTTTCGAGCACGATGAAATCGGGCGCAAGCGACAGCACGCGGGCATTGTGCTTGCGTATGATTGTCTCCAGATTGCGCTGCTGCTCCATAGGCTGGACGTCGACCTTGTAGAGAGCGATTTCCTGATAGATGATCTCATCGTCGGTGTAGAGAAAGACGCGGATCACATCGATGCGCTTCTCGATCTGCTGCACCACCTTCTCCATGGTCTCGCGATCGCTCATCACCGTGATGGTGAGGCGGTGGATTCCCGGGATGCTTGTGCGCGATGCCGATACCTCCTCGATGTTGAGGTTGCGGCGCGTGAATATGATTGACACCTGATTGAGCAAACCCACATAGTGCTCTGAATAGACGGTGAGTGTGAAATTCTGCTGGTTCATATTGCTCATTCGGGGTATTTGAATTTTTCTATGCGATTGATCATAATGTCTTCTACGGTGCCTCCCACCGGAATCATCGGGAACACCATGTCGGTGGGCTCTATTTTCGCCACTAACAGGAAAGGCCCGTCATGGTCGAGCATGCGCTTTACGGCGCCCTCCAGGTCCTGGCGATTTTCGACAGTCTCGGTAGCTATGCCATAGACCTTGGCAAGGTCGCTGAAATTGGGATTCACCATCGGAGTCTGCGAGAATCGGCTGTGATAGAAGAGTTCCTGCCATTGGCGCACATTGCCCAAAAAGGCATTGTCGCATACCACCATCTTCACGGCGGTGCCGTACTGCATGATGGTGCCAAGTTCCTGCATCGTCATCTGGAATCCTCCGTCGCCACCGAAATACACCACTGTGCGGTTTGGCACTCCCATCTTCGCGCCTATTGCTGCCGGCAAGCCATAGCCCATGGTGCCTGCTCCGCCTGAGGTGATGATGCTGCGCGGAATAGAGTACTTAAAGTAGCGAGCACTCATCATCTGGTTCTGGCCCACATCGGTGACCAGCACGGCTTCATTGTTAGTGGCCCGGGTGATGGCCTCGGCTACTTCGCCCATAGTGAGCGGGCCGTCGTGATGCAGTTCGGTCTCTTTTACCAGGCGGTCTTCCACGGCATTGCACTTGTCGAACCTCTCGCACCATGCATGATGAGCATTGGGCTTCACCAGGGGCATCAGCGCATTGAGCGCATCCTTGGCATCGGCATGGATCTTGAGATCCACCGGCACATGGCGGTGAAACTCCGAGCGGTCGATATCGATATGTATCTTTTTGGCTTGGCGGGCATAGCGGTTGGTGTCGAGGGTCACGCGGTCGTCAAACCTCATGCCAATGGCCAGAATCACATCGGCCTGGTTGGTAAGGAAATTGGGACCAATATTGCCGTGCATGCCGAGCATGCCCTTGTTGAGAGGATGGTCCGATGGCAGCACCGACAGACCGAGCAGCGTGGTGGCCACCGGTATGCCGGTCTTTTCAATGAGAGCGCGCATCTCATTCTCGGCCTCAGCGATCATGATGCCGTGGCCGGCAAGTATCAGGGGCCGTTCGGCATTGTTGAGCATCTCGGCAGCCTTTTCGATGTTTGCCATTTTGAGATTGGGGCGAGGATTGTAACTGCGGATGAAGCGCAATTTCTCGTATTTCCATTCCACCAGTCCCAATTGCGCCTCTTTGGAAATGTCGAGCACCACAGGACCTGGACGGCCTGTGCTGGCTATGTAGAAAGCCTTTGCCACAGCGGCGGGGATGTCTTCGGCATGGCGTACCTGGAGAGCCCATTTGGTGATGGGATGGGTGATGCCCACCACGTCGGTCTCCTGGAAGGCGTCGCTTCCGAGCATGTTGTTGCTCACCTGGCCAGAAATCACTACCACCGGGGTGCTGTCCATCACGGCATCGGCCAGGCCCGTAATCGTATTGGCCACGCCCGGACCCGAGGTCACGATCACTACGCCGGGCCTATTGGTGGCGCGTGCGTAGCCCTCGGCGGCGTGGATGGCGCCTTGTTCGTGGCGCACAAGTATGTGCTGGAGCTTGTCCTGATAGTCGTAGAGCGCATCATACACTGGGAGTATGGCGCCACCCGGGTATCCGAACACCAGGTCGACGCCCTCGGCCACCAAGGCGCGCATCAGCGCTTCAGCTCCGCTGATCATCTCTATATTTTCTTGATTTTGCATCCGTCTTTTTTACCTTTTTCTTTTCTTACGGCAAAATTACTGCTTTTTTCTTTAATTACCAAATACTCACCCCTTTTGACCTCCATTGATCGCAGATTGATGCAGACGCCAGGGTAGGTGATCCGCGTCAATCCGCGTAATCCGTGGTCGAGTGTTACAAAAGGGGACGGGTCAAATTTGTAACACTTTTCCGCGGTCGAGAATCTACAAAATTTATGGATTATTTTGTATTTCTCTTTCTACTATTAGGCGAGGAGGCTCCATCGTATGCCCACGAAAGAGGATGGTGATGCCATGGAGGGTACAACCTTCTATGACCCGTAACAGGCGTGGATCCGCAGCATATTTTTTTATTTGGATTTCCGCTTCAACATATTTATCACGGATAATTTTTTCTGTGGCCTCTATTGATACGTATTTAAGTTCGAAGATGTAACAATGAGTTGCTTTTGGATCATGATTCCTTAGAGGTATCATCACGAAATCACTATATCCATAGTTGAGCTCAAGTTCAGGATATAATATAGAAAGATCGCAAACCCCAAGCCAAGCCTTAAAGAACCCCTGCACGTTATATTCTCCCCCAATAGAATCACGTACTGACGAAGCCTCACTAAAAGCTTTTCCTATCATTTCAATTACTGGTTGCCATTTTCCATAGTATACCATGGCTTGATAATCTTTCTCTAATGGCCTTATTGCCATAGGATAGGCCTTTTCATAAAAGTTTATCAAGAAATGCCAATATTGTTGACGCACACATTCATTGGGAATGATCATGTGAGTAAGACCATTATGGAAGCCTCCTATTGAAAGCAAACCATAATAATACATTAGTGATAAAAAATTCTGTTCATCAAGAAGTTCCATTGCCGGAAATGAGGTTTTAAGACGCATATCCACAAATCCCTCATTTGATATTTTTTCTATATCTATAATCCTCTCTTTGCTTTTGATACCTTTCTCAAGATTGATAAGCATTTGCAACTTTGAGTAGTCCATCCTAATGTTCTTATCAATCATGGTTTTGGGTGGAAGCCCAGTCTTCAATAAAGGAGAAATATAGTAAAGCACCATATCACAATTGTACACGGTCTCTTTTCCATAACTCTCCTCAGCAAAACAATAGTTGTCATACCAGGGCTTCATATCCTCAATAATTTCGTCAATGTTGCCCTGTATGTTAGCATTTGCTTTATAATATTCAAGCATGCCACGCACATCCTTTTCCTCAAAACCAAGCATGGCATTAAAGTCAGGAAGATTTGATATATTCCAATCGATATTGTATCCGCTGGTAAGATCATCTAAGGTAACAGGAGAAATGCCAATCATCAAGATGCGTTCAAAGGCATCTTTAAACAATTTGAAAAACTTACGATAAAAACCCTCGGCATGAGTTAGCTTTTCAAAAGCCTCATGCCCATGGCTTGCAAGCACATCATTGGTAAAATTATCGTATTCGTCAATAATAAGATAAATACGATATTCTTTTAATGCGCTATATCCTGTTATGGTGTTTAACTTATCAGCTGCATTGTTTGATTTTATAATCTCATTGTACCAAAAATCATCATAAAATCTCCTATATTTTTCTACAAAGAGATTTAATTGCTTGCAACAATAATTGTTGAAATTTTCCTCAAGATGGTTTATGTCACCTCCAGCCTTTGAAAAATCAAAACGAAGGACTTGGTACATATTGGCTAAGGGAGTGGGATGCTGCCCTACATAAAGATCGCCAAATAATTCCTGATAACGGTCCTTCATATTGATATCATAATAGGCCTCCATCATGCTAAGAAAGAGAGTCTTCCCGAAACGACGTGGACGAGTCATTAATAGATAACTACTTTCATCCTCCAACATTTGGAGATATGATGTCTTATCTACGTAATACAAATCATCGCGCCTAAGGCGTTTAAAATCAGTGATGCCATAAGGTAATCGTTTCATATTCTTGAGGTCTTGTTATGCAAAGATAATGATAAAATCTGAATATATCGGTATTCATGTCACAAAATTTTGGTACATGTGTTTTAGGCTGGGCGGAGCGAGGGGGCGGCTGAGGGGCCCCAGGTCAGACGGTGCCAGATCGACTCGAGTGGACCGCGGTTGTAACGAGCAAACCACCAGTGGGCAAAGGCTACTTGACATATTAAGAAGACAATGCCGATGCAGAAACTGGCAGTGATGCCACAAGTCTGGTGCAATCCGAAGCCGTACCCGAAATAGAGGCATGAGCCTATCACGGATTGCATGACATAGTCGGTGAGGCTCATGCGGCCATAGGGCACGAGCACATTCAAGCCTTTACCATCTACAGCCCAGAACAAGAGGGTAAACCCGCCGGCCATCACAATCATAAATCCGAGATTGTACCAGGAATTGAAAATGGTCTTGATAGTGGTGAGCATAAAGGGGTTGGCGATCTGAGAATAAGCGAATTCCTTTGCGAAATAGGTGATTGCTGTAAGGGGGAGGGCGATGAAGACAAGCCGTTGCCAAAAACGCTGGTTCTTCGCCGCGATTTCTGGGGTGGATGTGTCAAACAGGCGTTGGCGCCCGAGCAGCATGCCAAGCATAAACAAGGCCACGGTCTGGAACACGCGACCGTAGCACCAAGCCCAATTGAGGCTGGCCAACTGCCCTATGGTGAAATTCACCTTAAGCATTTCCCAAAATGATGTGCCTCCCAACTGGGGATACACATCGCCAAGGGAGAATATCATTTGTTGGGGGTTGGCTTCAGGGTTTATGGCAGCGAAAATCACTTTGCACCATTCCAGGGGCTGAAGCATCAGGAAAATGGCTATCCAAAACACTGTCTTGGATTTCAGGCGGCACACGGGCAACAGGAACACGCCCAGAAGCGCATACAGCACCAATATCTCTCCGGGGAAGAAGAGCGCGTTAATGAAACCAAATCCCAAGAGGGCAACCAATCGGCGCACGTAGCGCCAACGAAAATCCACCCCTCGCCGCTGGGCATTATGGTCTTGGATGTAGAAGGTCAATCCGAAAAGGAGCGCGAATATCGCATAGGCTTTTCCGGAGAAAAGGAAGAACATCATGTTCCAGATGCCCTTATCCAGGGCTTCCATCATGGTGGAAGAGGCCTCGGGGAAAGAATAGAAATTGAAATGCTCGATATTGTGGAGCAGGATAATGCCCATTACGGCAAATCCGCGCAATGCATCCACTACGGTAAATCTTTGTTTTGCAATCGCCATATCTAAATCAAAGCTGGAATTTTTCGCAAAGATACGAATTTCTCATGGATTATCTTTACTTCCCGCCGATAAATCCTCACAGCTTTCCTTTCGACCGCGGATTGCGCAGATTGGCGCAGATGGACAGGATAATTATCTTTCGACCGCAGATGGCGCGGATCGGCGCAGATGGCCAGGATGGAGCATCAGCGCTAATCCGCGTTAATCTGCGCAATCCGCGGTCGAAAGAAAATGAAGATGATCTCTGACTGTCGACCGCAGATTGCGCGGATTGGCGCAGATGGGCAGGATGGAGCATCCGCGTTAATCTGCGTAATCCGCGGTCGAAAAATATTACATGCAGGTCTGGGGGAAAGAGCAGGGGCCGCGTCGGTAGACGCAGCCCCTGTCGGTGCTATATAATCAAGTCAAATGATTGGGTTCGCGATATGTCTCAATCGATGATTAGAGCTTGGGACCAGCCTCAACGAGAGCCTTGCCAGCTTCGTTGTTGGTGTACTTGTTGAAGTTCTTGATGAAGCGGCCAGCGAGGTCTTCAGCCTTCTTGTTCCAGTCCTCAACGTTTGCGTAGGTGTCGCGAGGATCGAGGATCTTGGGATCAACGCCCTCGAGTTCGGTAGGAATTTCGAAGTCGAAGATGGGGAGCTTCTTTGTGGGAGCGTTCAGGATCTTGCCCTCAAGGATGGCATCGATGATGCCGCGAGTGTCGCGGATCGAGATGCGCTTGCCAGTGCCGTTCCAGCCAGTGTTGACCAGATAAGCCTTAGCGCCGCTCTTTTCCATGCGCTTCACGAGCTCTTCGGCATACTTTGTGGGGTGGAGCTCCAGGAAAGCCTGGCCGAAGCAAGCTGAGAATGTAGGAGTGGGCTCAGTGATGCCGCGCTCTGTGCCAGCCAGCTTAGCGGTGAAACCGCTCAGGAAGTAATACTTGCACTGCTCGGGAGTCAGGATCGATACGGGAGGCAGCACGCCGAATGCGTCGGCTGACAGGAAGATCACGTTCTTGGCAGCGGGGCCAGCTGATACGGGACCTACGATCTTCTCGATGTGGTAGATAGGATATGACACGCGAGTGTTCTCGGTGACAGTCTTGTCCTTGAAGTCGATGTTGCCGTCTTTGTCCACGGTAACGTTCTCCAGAAGAGCGTTGCGCTTGATGGCGTTGTAGATGTCGGGCTCGCTTTCCTTGTCGAGGTTGATAACCTTGGCATAGCATCCGCCTTCGAAGTTGAACACGCCCTCATCGTCCCAGCCGTGCTCGTCGTCGCCAATGAGCAGACGCTTAGGATCTGTCGAAAGGGTGGTCTTGCCTGTGCCAGAGAGGCCGAAGAAGATAGCGGTGTTCTGGCCGTTGAGGTCGGTGTTGGCTGAGCAGTGCATAGAAGCGATGCCCTTGAGGGGAAGGTAATAGTTCATCATTGAGAACATGCCCTTCTTCATCTCGCCGCCGTACCATGTGTTGATGATAACCTGCTCGCGTGAGGTGAGGTTGAACACCACAGCGGTCTCTGAGTTGAGGCCCAGTTCCTTGTAGTTGTCAAGCTTAGCCTTGCTGGCGTTGTACACTACGAAGTCGGGTTTGAAGTTTTCGAGATCTTCAGCGGTGGGGCGGATAAACATGTTGGTCACAAAGTGAGCCTGCCATGCCACTTCCATGATGAAGCGCACTGCCATGCGTGAATCCTTGTTGGTGCCGCAGAAACCGTCGACTACATAAAGCTTCTTGCCAGAGAGCTCTGAGAGGGCCAGGTCCTTGCAAGCTGTCCAAGCCTCCTGAGATGCGGGCTTGTTGTCATTCTTATATTCAGGGGTAGTCCACCATACGGTGTCCTTCGAGGTCTCGTCCATAACGATGAATTTGTCCTTAGGCGAACGGCCGGTGTACACGCCAGTCATCACATTGACAGCATCGAGCTCAGTCACCACGCCTTTCTCATAGCCTTCGAGGCTGGGGAGGGTTTCGTCCTTGAACAGTTCTTCGTAGGTAGGGTTGTACACTACTTCCTGCACATCCTTAATGCCGAGCTTCTCAAGGTCGGCCTTGACATCAGCGATGCGCGCTTTCTTGATTTCTTCAATTTTGCTCATGATAAAATCGTGATTAAAATATGTTGGTTTTGTAAGTTCTCTATTAACCTTAGAAATACAACGCAAAATTACAAAATTTGTTCAACTTAATAATCCTAAACGTTAAAGAAAATTATCTTAATTAATTAATCTTTGCAAAATCACGCAAAATCGGCCAATTCTCTTTACTTTTTCGCCAACTCTGGTCAAGACCTCAGATCCCTGGATACCTTACTCCACTGGCCCTCGCCTTTACGGCCTGATTTTGCTGCTTTAACAATGATAAACCGTAAAATACATCGACTTTTTTCCACAAGTGGGTAAAATGACCCACTTGTGGAAAAAAGTCGATGATAACTGATTATCAATTTACCCCCCCAAGTACCCCCCAAGTACCCCCCAAGTACCCCTCAAGTCCAGGGTGTAGTGAGGCCGATTGTGTCTTCTGAGACCCCTTAATAAGGACGAAAATCTACGAATAGACGAAAATCTACGAATTAAATTTATTGACTCAAGTTTCGTATATGATTTTTGATCTATGGAATCCCATAGATTCTTTCGCATAGCATAAAACCTTTATTCACACCATCCAACCCCGTGAGGGGTTGTTTAGGAAATGTTAATGAAACAACCCCTAACGGGGTTGGTGGGTGAGATTCTTTTATTTCTAATTGGAAGAATCCCTACGGGATTCCATATTAAAGCCATTGTCTGTCAAGGAATTAGGTGCGCACGAAATTTGAATCATTGATTTCTAACGAAAAAGATAAATCCGTTGATTCTCGTAAGTTCGTTGATTCTCGTCAAAACACATAAAATTCGTCAAAAGGCTTTTAATCCTCGTCAGTCTTCGGTGGAGTTTTTGATGAATTCTGAGGGAGTGCAACCGAATTCTTCTTTGAAGCAGCGGCGGAAGTAGCCCGGGGCAGTGAAGCCGAGCATGAAGGCGATCTCGGAGATAGAGTGCTTGCGCTGGAGCAGGAGCTCCTCGGCATGGCGCATGCGCACGCGGCGGATATATTCCGTGGTGTTGATGCCGGTGAGGGCCTTCATCTTGCGGTAGAGACTCGAGGGGCTCATGCACAGTTCCGAGGCGATGAAATCGATGTTGAGATTATCCGACGAGATGTTCTCCTCGATAATTTTAGTGAGGCGCTCCAGGAATTCGGCATCGATCTTGTTGATGGCCTCCGACGCTTTCTTTTTCTTGTCATCGATCTCCTGCGGGCTTTCCTGCATGGAGGTGAGGCTCACGCTTTCCGCCATTTGGGCCGCCATGTTGCGCCGGCCTTCCAGCAGATTGTTGATGCGGCTATGCAGCAGCGACGAACTGAAAGGTTTGGTAAGATAACTGTCTGCTCCGGCGCGGTAGCCCTCCTCCTTGTCGCTGAGCGAATTCTTCGCGGTCAGCAGGATGATGGGGATGTGGCTGGTGCGCATGTCGCCCTTGAGGGCTCGGCACATCTCGATGCCGTCCATCTCTGGCATCATCACATCGCTTACGATGATGTCGGGAATCAGGGCCAATGCCTTGGCCAAGCCCTGAGAACCAGTATTTGCCGACACAATCTCGAAATGCGAGGCAAACGACAGAGAAATATAGCGGATGATGTCAGGATTGTCCTCCACGATCAGAAGCACTGGCTTCTGATCATTGTCGCCTTCCTCCTGTATATCAATGGCCTCCTCTTGGGCAGTGGCGGTCGCTGAGTCATCGACATGCAGAGCGTCGGGGTAGGTGTTGTCAGCGAGCAGGAAGAGGGTAAAGGTGCTTCCCTGGCCAGGCACGCTTTTTACCTCGATGTGCCCTTGATGCAGTTCGGCGAGGCTCTTCACCAAGGCAAGGCCGATGCCAGTGCCGGGAGCCTGATGCTCGCCTCGGCATTGATAATATCTTTCGAATATGTGAGGAAGCTGCTTGGGGTCGATGCCATATCCCGTATCATTGACTGAGATCGCTATTTCCGCAGGGCTCGAGTTGGGCACGCGGTAGAGCGACAGGGTGATTTGCCCCGACGGCGTGTATTTGATGGCATTGGAGAGAAGATTGTCGATGATGCTGGTGACCGCTTCGCGATCGAAATACAGATTCCAGTCGCCATCCTCGACCTTAATCTGCAGCTTTGTGTTGGGATTCTTGTTAAGTTCTTGGTATTTGAGTCCCGTCTGGTCCACTACCTTGCTCAGATTGGCATAGCGTACGCAGAGTTGCCGATTTTGGGTCTCGATCTTGCGGAATTCCAGAATCTCGTTGATGAGGTCGAGCAGTTTGAGCGCGCTCTGATGTATGAGGTCCAGCTTATCGTGGTACTTGTCGGGCATTTCGTTGTCGTGCTTCATATCCTCGAGCGGCCCCACGATCAGGGTGAGGGGAGTGCGCAGCTCATGAGTGATATTGGTGAAGAACACAAGTTTCTGGCGCTCCAATTCGTAAGAATTCTGCAATTTGAGGCGATTCTTGAATGCTCGGATAATGAAATAAAGAATTACCAGAATCAGAATCGCATACAGCCACTTGGCCCAAGACGAAAGATATACCGGAGGCTTGATGTTGATATTGAGGCTTGTCAGCGACGGACCCCAAGCGGCATTGTTGAGGCGCGATTTCAGTTCGAGCTTGTATTTTCCGTAGGGCAGGTCGCGGAAGGTGAGTGGATTGTCGTCGGTGATTTGGCGCCAATTGTCATCGAGGCCGCTGAGGCGGTAAGCGTATATCATCTTTCCCACCAGGGCATAGTCGCAATTGTCATATTCTATGGTAATCGACCGCTGATGAGGCTCAAGAGTGATATTGTTCTTGCCATAGAGGGCAATTTCTGTGTTGCCCTGATCCACATCGCCAATCACAGTCATGGTGGTGAATCGCGGGGCTGGATTCGGAATGTCGGTCGACAGGTGCTGAGGCTGGAAATAGAAGACGCCTGTCGACGATCCGAAGAAAATAGTGCCGTCAGAGTCCATAGCCACTGACCGGTCAAGGAAGTCAGTGGGCGCGATGCCCTCGGCAAAAGTGTGGAACATCACCGAGTCGGTGCCATTTTGCACGCGCCCGATGCCTCGGTTGGTGGAGAACCATATGTTGCCGTCGCTGTCTTCGACCAAGGCATGAGTGCTGGTATTGAGCAGTCCGTGGCGGTGGTCATAGACTTTCATCTCCTGCTTAGGACTAAAACAGGCCAGGCCCGACGATGTGGCGCACCATATAGAACCCTGCGAGTCTCGGAGCAGATGGCGCACATCATTGCTGATGAATCCATTGTCGCGGGCCCAATGGCCTTTGTTTTCTCCTTGCATAGATACCAGAAATAGACCATGGCCGAATGTGCCCACCCATATCTCGCCATTGGAGTCGAAGACCAATGTCCTTACTGACAGGTCAGTTACCGGCCAATTCTCATTGGTATAGTGATGCATTTGCTCGGCCGAGGCCATGTCAAACACATAGATGCCGTCGCTGCTGGGCACCCATATCTGGCCGTCGTGCTCCACAAATGCGCGCACATCGGTGTTAAGTTCGATGCGCTTTTTCAAAGCCTTGTTCTTGTCGTGGACGAAGATGCTGCCGCGATAGGTGCCGGTCCACCATTTATCCTGCGAGTCCTTTAGCATGGCCATGATGTGGTTGGAGCCTTGGTCGGAGGGGGCCGACTTCTGCTCGTTGACGCAAGTATCGCCCTGGTAAGTCAGCACGCCATTGCCGTCAGAACCGATGCGCACCAGCCCGTCGTCGCAGGCCACGCTGAGCACTGTCTGATTGGAATTGAACTGGCTCATCAAGTCGCCGTTGGCGCCTACGCGGCCGAACCATGGCGAGATGTGACTGATGAAATTGATGCCCCCGCCCCAGGTAGCCAGCCATACATTGCCGTAATTGTCCACCAAGATGTCGTTGACGGTGGAGCCCCCGATTTGGCTGGGCAGATAGCCCTGGCTGATGAGCGAGAGGTCATGGCCCAGGATGTGGTTGTCGAAGATGTACAGGCCCCACAACTCGAAAGCCACGTACACGCGGGTGCCCACGCATCGGATGGCCGACACTTGCGACACCACCGGGGGGAGCCCAGGGATTTGGATGGGGGTGATCTGGTTGGTCATAGGATCCAGCACAGAGAGGCCGTGGTCGCTCCCGATCCATATCTTCCCTGCGGGGTCAAGGTCAAGGGCTTTGACATGGTCGCCCACAGAAGCTCCGGAATTTGGGGAATACACCTTTACAATATCAGTAGAGAGATCATATACGCTCAAGCCCCCTGAGTAGTGCCCTATGTAGAGTTTGCCGTCGGTAGTGCTGAGCAGGCATTGCACATGATTATTAGGAAGTTGCGGATGATTTTTGGTACTGACATGTGAGAAATGTCCGTTCTTCTTGTCCATCAATTCCACGCCTTGATGATATGTGCCTACCCACATGGCGCCGGGCTCTGGTCCGGGAGCCAGGGCCGTGATGTCGTTGGTGGCGATTGATGTGGAGTCGGCGCGGTCATGGGTATAGCCCTTGAAGGCGCCCTCCATGATGTCGTAGCGGCAAAGTCCCTCGCGCTGGGTGGCGATCCACAGGTATTTCTCATCGGCGAGCACAGCATTGAGGGCGTCGCTTGGCAGAGAGTTGTCCTTGTCGGCCATCGCATAGAAGGGGGTTACTCCGTGGCCGTCGATGCGATTGAGGCCCTCTTCGGTGGCTGCCCACAGATTGCCGTAGGCATCCTGAGCGAGGGCGCGGCTGTAATTATTTGAAAGCCCCTGGGCCACGCTTATCCTGACGATTGGCGTGGTCTGGCCCTGAGAGGCCAGGCTTGCAGCCATCATGATCAGCACTGCCATATATGATATGAGATTGCGCGTAGGCATGAACGTGAAATTATTTCCGTACTTTAAATTTAAGGTGTGACTTGCTATCTCTTTTGCATTACAAAGATACATTTATTATGGAATTTAGGAGGGGTAAAATTCAACCAACTTTTCGCGGTGGTTGAATTTTGTTCTTTCTTGGTTGAAAATTTACTCGATTCCTTGAAAAGTCAAAGTAATTTTGCAACATCACATCGCATAGATTTACCAATCATATAAATCCACCTTAATTAAAGTACCGTTTATGTTTAAATTTACTACCAACGTTTCGAAGGCCGTTGCTGTCGCTGCAATGGCACTTGTGGCTGCCAACGTGCAAGCCCAGGACGAGAAGCTCTATCTCTGCGACGTAGCCACTGAGGCTGAGCTTACTCAGGATATCTGCGGTGTGCCTATGCTCATAGAAAGCCTTGGCAACTACCAGTATCGCGCTCGCTACTTCAATCGCGAGGCCAACACCCCGATCTTCTTCCTCTCCGACAAGACCAGCTTTGACACCGCATTTGGCGGCGCTGACGGAGGTTTGGAAATGGGTTCGCGCGACGAAATCACTCCCATTGTGCTCCCCCTGGCCAATACCTACTATGAGATTTGGCTTGACACCGACGCATTCGAGTACACAGTGACCACTTATACCGTAGAAGACTACATGGATCCCGTGTTCTACGAGATCGGCACCCTCAGCCTCAACACCTGGGATGGCTGGGAAAGCCACGAGAATGGCAACTGGGTAGCTGTTGACGACGCTTGGTGGCAGGAGTTCAATTTCGGCTTCTCTACCGGTCCTAGTTATGTGATCCCTTTCTCAAAGGATGCTGACAACCCCCACCTCTATTATACCATGGACCGCATCCACTTTGACGGCGGCCTGCTGGAGAAGATCGACGATGAGGGCGAAGTCAGCTACGACGACCTCAGCTTCATAGTGCACAACTGGCACTCGCATGGCTGGTGGAACTATGTGACCTGGCGCGTCGACGATTCGTCAGAGTGCGATGCTTGGTACTATTATGGCTATCTGGTAAAGCCTGAGTATCTGCAGTGGCAATTTGGCGAAGATGCTGACTTCGAGAGCTGGGTGGCAAGCGAAGACTACCGCAAGCAACTGATCTACGGCGGAGGCAGCGACCAATGGGCAAAGCCTGACACCAATGGCGCCACTGGCGATTATCGCCTGGTATTCGACACCCACCTGGGCCGCGGCAAACTCGTGCCTTACGACAGCTTCGTGGCAAATCCCGCTGGTCTGAAGAGCGCAGTGGTTGACAATGTGTACATGTCAGTCAATGGCCGCGTGATCAGCTTCTCAGAAGAGGTTAGCAACGTGCGCGCTTACTCTCTCACCGGCATGGCCATGAATCTCAGCGCCAATGCTGGCAATCGCATGGTGATCGATGCTCAGAGCGGCATCTACGTGATCACTTACACCACCGCCAGCGGCAACCAGGCAGCCGCCAAGGTTGTGATTCGCTAATCACTAAGTCTGTAGATGTAAATAAGGGAGCGCGAGGTTTCCACACCGCCTCGCGCCTTCCGCTTGCTTTGCATCTCCCTTGCATTGCATTATGTGCAAAAGTCGACAGCGACTATTTATACCACTAATATACCTTACCTAATCACCCAACCTTGCAATAGTATGAATCAAAAACTGCTTACCTTCCTGACCATGGGAGCGATCCTGGCAGGAGCAGTCGGTTGTAGCGATGACGATTGGGAAACAGTCGACGGAGCTGATCCTTCATGCAACCTGCTGCAAACGGCAATCAGGACCGAGGGCGGACAGACCATCAACATATCGGGCACGATTACCGATAATGATGGCATCGCTTCGATCCTGCTCTGGTGCCCTGATCTTTACCTGAAAAAAACGATCGACATCATCGAGATCTATGGAGAGCCTCTCAAGAGCTATGATCTCGACTTCGATTATCAGCTGCAAAAGTACAAGACAGCCGACAAGTACGACATAGAAGTGACCGTAACCGACGTGGCCGGCAAGACCACCACCCAGACGGTGACCGTGACCCTCGACGGCGACTGCACTCCTCCCTCCTTCGTGGTGGCCCCCAGCGCTGAGACCACAGTGCTTATGGGAGAGACCTCCACTTCATTCCCGCTGGAATTCACCGTTTCTGACAACATAGGCCTCGACTATCTGGTGGTGTACATCAACAAGTATGACCTCACCTCAAAGGAAGTGGGCGAAACGATCAATCCGGCTTACCCCATGACTATCCAGCTTTATGGCAAGACAAAATACACATTTAGCGAAGAGGTAGAATTTGACAATGAAGAAGGCGCCTACATCGTGCAAGTGGAGGTTTACGACCTTCCCGCTCAGAACGACGAGGTGCGCAGCGCCTCAGCATCCGGCACAGTGACAGTGCTTGGCGGCGTAGACTTTGCCAAGATGTATCTGGCCGATGTGGCTACTGCCGAAGAACTCAACAGCGATATATTCGGTGTGCCGATGCGCGTCGACAAGGTTGGCGAATGCCAGTACCGCGCTCGCTACTACAACCAGAAGGCCAACACCGAGATCTTCTTCATCCCGCAGAAGGGCGCGTTCTCGCCGATTTGCTATGGCGTGGATCCGACCGACAATACCAAGCTCATCAATTCGCCCGGCAATGTAGAGCCTCTCGTGCTTCCCGAAGCTAACACCTATTACGAGATCAACTTCAACACCGAGAGTGGCGAATATGAGATGCACACCTACACAGTGGAAGACTACATGGATCCCGTGATCTGGAGCTATGGATCTGACAACCTCAACGCTTGGTTCTCATACAAGGACACCGGCACTGACGATTGGGTGCCTGCCGACGATGCTTGGCTCTATGAGTTCTACTTCGGCTACTGCTCAGGTCCGACCGATGTGACTCGCTTCGTGGTTGACTCCAACAATCCTCACCTCTATTATTGGGAGAATCCGATGTCGTTCTCAGCTGGCGACACTCTGAACTTCATCATCCACAATTATCATCACGACGGATGGTGGAACTTCGTAGCATGGCGTGTCGACGATTCTACCGAATGCGATATCTTCTATTATTATGGCGGCGTGGTGAAGCAAGCTTATCTCGACTGGTTCTGGGGCGATGGCGTATGCGAATGGACCAAGTGGAGAGATGATGAGAGCTACCGCAAGCAATTCATCTACGACGGCGGTAGCGACCAATGGTGCAAGCCGACAGTCGGCGCTTCGGGCGACTATGTGCTTTATTTCGACACTCACCTTGGCCGAGCCAAGCTGGTGCCTGCCAAATAACCTGTAAATCGTAAAATCAATGAAACGACATATATTGACAATATGCTTGGCGCTGTTAGCCCTGATCGGCTACTCGCAAGCCACCGTCACCATTACGGGCGTAGTCACTGGGGCAAGCGATGGCGAGCCCCTGATCGGAGCCTCGGTGAAGGTGAAAGGTACGGCCATGGGCTCTACCACTGACATTGACGGCAATTATCGCATTGCCAATGTGCCTACCGACGCAATCCTGGAGGTTTCTTACGTAGGCTACAATCCGCAGGAAGTGCCTGTGCAGGGGCGCACTGAAATCGACATCGTGCTTACCGACTCGTCGGCTCAGCTCGAAGAGCTGGTGGTAATCGGCTACGGCACAGTGAAGAAGAGCGACCTTACCAGCTCCATCTCTACCGTCAAGAGCGGCCAGATTACCGAAATGACCACCGGCAACGCCATGGATGCCCTCCAAGGCAAGGTCAGCGGTGTCACCATCTCTACTGGCGGTAACCCTGGCGACAATCCCAAGGTGCAGATTCGCGGTATCACCACCGTCAATGGCTCCAACCCCCTCTATGTGGTGGATGGCATGCCCGTGGGCGACAACATCAACTTCCTCAATACCAGCGATATCGAGAGCATGGAAGTGCTGAAGGATGCATCGGCAACGGCTATCTACGGTACCCGCGGTTCGAATGGTGTAATCCTGATCACCACCAAGAAGGGCGTTGCAGGCCAGACCAATGTGTCATTCTCGGCTTCTGTGGGCTTCAAGACCATCAAGAAACCCAAGATGGCAGGCGCTGCCGAATATGAGCAGGTGTTCAAGACCCGCTACACCAACGACGGCCGCACCGCGGCTTGGGTAGGCGCTGACAATCTTACCGATGCCGACGGCACCGACTGGTGGGACGAAGTGATCAACAAGACCGCTCTGGTGCAGAACTACACCCTGGGCGTAAGCGGCGGCACTGACAAGCTGACCTACAACTTCTCAGTAGGCTACTACAAGAACAATTCGCAGTACGATGTCGGCTATTGGGACAAGCTCAACATGCGCCTCAATGTCGACTGGAACCCTGTGAAATACGTGCAGTTCGGCGTGGAGATGGCTCCGACCATGGAGCAGTGGGAAACCACCCCAGACCAAATTGAATCGTGCATGTCGATGGACCCCTCAACCCCCATCTACATCAACAATGATCCCGAGCAAGGCTATCAGCGCAGTTACAACAACCAGACCTGGAACCCGGTGGCCACGATCAGCCGCGCCGGCAACGATAAGAGCCGCAAGATGGAATTCCTGGTTAGCCCCTACATCCAGATCAAGCCTATCGAACAGCTCGTGTTCCGCACACAGTTTGGCGCCAACGTGCAGTTTGAGCGTTACGACGCCTACACTCCTCTCTTCTGGATCGACGCTCTGGAAAAGAGTGACGAGAACAAGCAGGAGCGCCACTATAAGGAATGGTGCGATTGGAGCTGGACCAACACCCTGACTTACATGCAGACCCTCAACAAGGTGCACAACATCACCATCATGGGCGGCTTTACCGCTGAGCGCTACGCTTACTTCAAGCTGTGGGGCCAGCGCAAGGACATCCCCGGCGAGAGCGACCTGCTCCACGAGGTTTCTGCCGGTACCGGCGATCAGGAAGCTGACAGCTCTACAGAGTACAACACCCTGGCTTCTCTGCTGGGCCGCGTGATGTACAACTACGACAATCGCTACTACATTACGGCTTCAGTCCGTTCGGATGGTTCTTCTCGCTTCCCCTCTGGCTCAAAGTGGGCTACATTCCCCGCAGTGTCATTGGCATGGCGCGCTTCGCAAGAAGCTTTCATGAAGGATATCACATGGCTCAACGACGCCAAGCTGCGTCTCGGCTGGGGTAAGGTAGGTAACCAGGCCATCGACAATGGCGCCTACATGTCGCAGCTTACTTCATCTGACTATGTATATGGCGGCACTCGCGTGCCCGGCGTGGCAATCGGCACAGTGGGCAACAACACCCTGAAGTGGGAGACTGTCGAAGACTACGACATCGGCGTTGACTTCATGGCCCTTAACAGCCGACTGAGCGTGACTGCCGACTTCTATATCAAGAAGAGCCACGACATGCTCTATAAAAAGCAGAATATCCTGGCTTCGGGCTTCCCCGAATGGAATGCACAGCTGATCGCCAACATCGGCTCGATGAAGGCTACCGGTTGGGAAGTGGCAGTCAACTGGCGCGACCAGGTGGGCGACTTCCGCTATGACCTCGGCGTGCAAGTGTCGGGCGTAAGGAACAAGGCAGTGAAGTTCACCGGCGACGGTCCCGTCTACGATGGCGATGGCATGGCTGAGTCAATCACCCGCAGCGACGACGGCGCTCTGATCGGCCGCTTCTACGGCTACAAGTGCGAAGGCATCTTCCAGAGCTGGAGCCAGATCTATGCTCACAGCGATGAGCACGGCAATCTCATCCAGCCCGACGCAAAGCCCGGCGACCTGATCTTTGCCGATCTCAACCACGACGGCAGCCTCACCGAGGACGACAAGACATTCATCGGCAACCCTTATCCCAAGTGCATCCTTGGCTTGAACATGAGCTTCGGATACAAGAACTTTGACCTGACCGCCAATTTCTACGGCACATTCGGCAACGATGTGTTCAACCTCTCCAAGATGCGCTACTCGGGCCGCGAAGGCAGCAACGTGTATGCTGGCACATTGGATGCAAGCTGGAGCGAGAACAACCGCTCGGCTGAGTATCCCCGCCTGTCGGCAAGCGACCTCAACAGCAACTGGACACGCGTATCGAGCTTCTTCGTGGAGGATGGCAGCTATTTCCGCTGCAAGCTGTTGACCATCGGCTACACCATCCCCAAGCGCCTGCTTGGCGGCACATCGCTGCGCGTGTATGCCTCATCGCAGAACCTCTTCACGATCACCAAGTATTCAGGCTTGGATCCTGAGCGTCCGCAGTACGACGGCGGCGTGCTTGCCACTGGCATCGACAGCTATGGCACACCGGCCCCGCGCACTTTCCTCTTTGGCGTTGACTTCAAATTCTAAATTGACACTGCAATGAAAAAATTCACATACAAGCTGGCAACTATTGGCTTGGCATTGGGTGGCATGCTGCTTACCTCTTGCGACGATTTCCTCACTGAGGAGACCCGAGGCAAGGAGAACCTCGACACCTATTTCATGACCGAGGATGAGATTGCCAATTACACAGTAGGCTGCTACAACAATCTTACATTCTACGGCTGGTGGCAGATCGAGTATCCCTGGATTCTCTTCGACACCGCCAGCGACGACCTTTGGGCAGGAAACACCTCGCAGGAATGCGACTTCTATGCCATCACCGAGTTCCGCGCCAATCAGTCAGAGGTGGGCGAAATCAGCAATTTCTGGCAGTATCGCTACAAGGGCATCCTCAACTGCAATGTGGGCATCTCTCGCATAGAGGAGAGCGAGCTTGACGAAAGCATCACTCGCCCCTATCTGGCCGAGCTTCGCTTCCTGCGCGCCTACTTCTATTTTGACCTTTGCCGCAACTTCGGCGCTCTGCCCTTCATCACAAGCTTTGCCATGCCGAGCGAGCTCGAGGGCATTACCCGCACCCCGCAGGATGAAATCTACACCTGGATCGAAAGCGAGCTCACAGCTGCCGCTGCCGACCTGCCTGAGCGCAGCGACTATAGCGCTGCCGACATGGGCCGCGCCACTCGCGGTGCCGCTCTGGGCATCCTGGCCAAGACCTATCTCTATCATGAGAAGTGGGCCGAATGCGCTGCTACTTGCCAAAAGATCATCGACTCTGGCCAATACAAGCTGCTTGACAACTATGGCGACACTTGGTCAATTGCTGGCAACAACTCTACCGAAGGCGTGTTCGAGGTGCAGTTCATCTATGACAGCACTTACAGCCTGGGATCTTCGATTCCTACATTCACAGGCGCACGCAACGGCCCCGGCGACGGTTGGAGCTGGTTCCAGCCCACGAGCGATCTTGAGAATGCCTTCATAGCAGCCGGCGACACCGAGCGTCTGCGCTGGAGCATCATCAAGTGCGGCTGCACCGAGATCGCTGGCGAAGACCAATTCGACGAATTCATCGCCAATAACTCGGGCATCAGCGCCAGCAACATCGCTGAGTGGGAGTCGACCTTCGGCTTTGATTCAAGCAACTGCTACATCATCCGCCCCGACCAGCACAAGAGCGCCCGCATCATCCGCAAGTTCTTCATCCCGCTGGGTGACCGTCCCGATGTGTACAACACCGACAAGGTGCCCCAGAACTACCGCATCCTGCGCTATAGCGACGTGCTGCTTATGGCTGCCGAGGCTTATAATGAGAGCGGCAACGACGGCGCAGCCCGCACCTATCTCAACATGGTGCGCAACCGCGTAGGTCTTGACAATGTGATCACCTCTGGCAACGATCTGCGCGAGGCCATCCGCTTGGAGCGCCGCCTGGAGCTCTGCTTCGAGAGCAACCGCATCTACGACATCCGTCGCTGGAAGGTCAATGGAGGCAGCACACGCGTGATCGAGCAGATCATGGGTCCCAACGGCAGCTTTGTCAAGTACAACGCCACCATGAGCGATCCCTATGAGGCTTACAACCAGATTGAAAGCAGCACCGCCAAGGGCTCGGGCTTTGATGTCAACCGCGACCTCCTGTTCCCGATTCCCACCTACGAAGTGCAGCACAGCAATGGCTCAATCGAGCAAAATCCCAACTTCTAACACCGCAGCATCATGAAAAAATACATAAAGCTTATCGCAATGGGAGCTGCCGCACTGTCGCTGTGCGTGACACCGGCATGCAACGATGACGACGATGACTACAGCTACTGGCTTGACGGCGACGAAGAGACCACCGATCCTGGCACCTCGGACGACCCCGAAGTGGTAGAGCCTACCTACTCATTCGAGACCATGGCCAAGAATGTGAAGATCACTCCCTCGATCACCTATCAGGAATGCGAGGGCATTGGCGCCAGCGACTGCTGGCTGCCCAATAAGATTGGCCAGTATTGGACATCCAACCGCGGCCAATTGGCCGAATGGCTTTTCTCCACTGAGATCGTCAACGGTCAGCCTAAGGGCATCGGCCTGAGCACCTGGCGCTTCAACCTTGGCGCCGGCACTGAGGAACTGGGCATCGAGAGCGGCATCGACGATGACAACGCCAACAATCGCATGCCGAGTTTCGTCAACGGCACAGCTGACAATCTCGAATATGATTGGACAAAGTGTCCTGGCCAGCGCTATTTCATGGAGCAGGCCAAGAAATACGGCGTTGACAACTACGTGCTCTTCAGCAATTCTCCGCTGGTGCAGTACACCTATAACGGCAAGGGCAAGAGCAACCGCAACCACAATGCCAATCTGAGAGACCAGTATTATGAGGCTTATGCCGACTATATGGCCACTGTGGCAAAGCACTTTGTCGACGAGGGTTACAACATCAGCCACATCTCGCCTGTCAACGAGCCCCAGTACACTTGGAACGGTTCGAACCAGGAAGGTTCAGGCTGGAAAAACACCCAAGTGGCACGCCTGGCCCGTGAGCTCGACTCTGCTTTGGCCAACAAGGGAATACCCACCAAGATTTCTCTTGGTGAAGCTGGAGCCTGGGACTGCCTCTACAGCGGATCCGACGACTACAGCAACATCATGACTCACTTCTTCAGCCCCGACGACGAGGCATACGTGGGCGATTTGGAGCGTCTTGACAATATCAGCGTGCACAGCTATTACACCGATGGCTCCTGGAGCGGCATGCGCGAAGTGCGCGAGCAGGCTGCCAACACAGCTGCCCAATACGGCGTGAAGCTCTGGCAAACCGAATGGTCGCTGCTGGTGAACGGCGCAAGCCAGTATGTCGAGGGCACCGAGGACAGCAATCCCTGGTCGATTGCCCAGTGGCTATCGATGGTGATCCACAACGACTTCGTGAAGGCCGGCGTAAAGGCTTGGCATTTCTGGACCGCAATGTCAGTTGAGCGCTGGAGCCAGATGGACCGCTTCATGCTCATCAACTGCGTGCCTGCCGGAGGCAACTACAGCAATGATTTCACTGCTGAGGGTACAGTAGAGGCTTTCCGCACCCTGTGGGCACTGGGCAACTACAGTCTCTTCATCCGCCCGGGCTATACTCGCATCGATCTTGACACCATCGACTCGGACAACTATTTCGGCACCGCCTGGCTGTCGCCCGACGGCAAGGAGATCGTCTGCGTTTACACCAATCGCAACGCTGAAAAGGGCGTCAAGCTCAACATCGAGTACGGCGGCTGGCCTTCGAAGCCATCAAAGATCATGCGCTACACCACTACCGACACCAAGAACCTCCAGGGCGAGGAGTGGAACGTCGACTATCGCGTAGTGCTTGAGCCTTCGTCGATCACTACCGTGGTATATACTCTCCAATAGGTTGGGATTTATATAATGGGGCCGCGCTTGGCTGGAAAGCCAGGCGCGGCTTTTTTTGCGGAAAATTGTGCTTATTATCATTAAAATTATTATTTATAAGTAATTGATTTGGTGTTTTTGTCGGAATTTTGTAATTTTGCGGGATAGAATTTGCCAATAGATAGCAATCAGTAGATTTAAAAACAACGATAAATTATGAGTAAAGAAAAGAAATTCCTTACTTGTGATGGTAACCAGGCCGCTGCACATGTCAGCTACATGTTCTCGGAAGTTGCTGCCATCTATCCCATCACCCCGTCGTCGACAATGGCTGAATATGTCGATGAATGGGCTGCTGCCGGGCGCAAAAACATCTTCGGTGAGACCGTTTTGGTACAGGAGATGCAGTCAGAGGGCGGCGCTGCAGGTGCCGTGCACGGTTCACTGCAAGCCGGTGCTCTCACCACCACCTACACAGCATCGCAAGGTCTGTTGCTGATGATCCCCAATATGTACAAGATAGCAGGCGAATTGCTACCATGCGTGTTCCATGTATCGGCTCGCACATTGGCCAGCCACGCTCTGTCGATCTTTGGTGACCATCAGGATGTGATGTCGGTGCGCCAGACTGGCTTCGCCATGCTGGCCGAAGGCTCAGTGCAGGAGGTTATGGATTTGGCAGGTGTGGCTCACCTCTCCACCATCAAGAGCCGCGTGCCCTTTGTCAACTTCTTCGACGGCTTCCGCACCTCGCATGAGATCCAGAAGATCGAGGAAATCGACCAGGACGAGTTGGCAGCATTGCTTGACCGCGACGCATTGGCTCGCTTCCGCGCCAATGCCCTCAATCCCGAGCGCCCCGTGGCTCGCGGCACAGCTGAGAACGGCGACGTATTCTTCCAGCATCGCGAGGCTTGCAACAAGTACTATGAGGCAGTGCCTGAGATCGTGGAGAACTACATGCGCGAAATCACACGCATCACCGGTCGCAAGTATGAGCTTTTCAATTACTATGGCGATCCCGAAGCAGAGCATGTGCTGGTGGCTATGGGCAGCGTGACCCAGGCTGCAGAAGAGGCCATCGACTTCCTGCGCTCACAAGGCAAGAAGGTCGGCATGGTGGCAGTGCACCTGTATCGCCCCTTCAGCGTGAAGCATCTGCTGGCTGCAGTGCCCTCTACATGCAAGCGCATCGCCGTGCTTGACCGCACCAAGGAGCCCGGATCAAATGGCGAGCCTCTCTACATGGATGTGAAGATGGCTTTCTACGGCCGCGAGAATGCCCCGCTCGTAGTAGGCGGTCGCTATGGTCTGTCGTCAAAAGACACCACCCCGGCTCAGATCATCGGCGTGTTTGAGAATCTCGACCTCCCCGAGCCCAAGAACCAGTTCACCATCAGCATCGTCGACGATGTCACCTTCACTTCGCTGCCTCTGCCCAAGGAGGTTGCTCTGGGTGATCCCTCGACATTCGAAGCTAAGTTCTACGGCCTCGGAGCCGATGGCACAGTGGGCGCCAACAAGAACTCTGTAAAGATTATCGGTGACAACACCAACAAATATTGCCAGGCATACTTTGAGTACGATTCAAAGAAGAGCGGCGGCTTCACATGCTCGCACCTGCGCTTCGGCGATGTGCCCATCCGCTCGACATATTTCGTAAATACCCCCAACTTCGTGGCATGCCACGTGCAGGCTTATCTGCGCATGTACGATGTGACACGCGGTCTGCGCGACAATGGCACCTTCCTGCTCAATACCATTTGGGAAGGCGACACCCTGGCAGCCAACCTGCCCAACCATGTAAAGCGCTATTTCGCTGAGCACAACATCAAGGTTTACTATATCAACGCTACCAAGATCGCTCAGGAAATCGGCCTTGGCAACCGCACCAACACCATCCTCCAGAGCGCATTCTTCCGCATCACCGAGGTAATCCCCGTAGATCTCGCTGTAGAGCAGATGAAGAAATTCATCGTGAAGAGCTATGGCAAGAAGGGCCAGGATGTGGTGGATAAGAACTGGGCAGCTGTTGACCGCGGCGGCGAATATCATGAGCTGCCTGTGGATCCCGCATGGGCAAATCTTCCCGATGATCCCAAGCCCGAGCACAATGATCCTAAGTTCGTTGAAGAGGTTGTGCGTCCGATCAATGCACAGAATGGCGACTCGCTGAAGGTTAGCGCCTTCAAGGACATTGCTGATGGCACCTGGATGCAGGGCACCGCTGCTTATGAGAAGCGCGGCGTGGCTGCTTTCGTGCCGGAATGGAATTCTGAGAACTGTATTCAGTGCAACTTCTGCGCCTATGTATGTCCTCACGCTTCGATCCGTCCGTTCGTGCTCACTCCCGAGGAAATGGCAAAGGCTCCCTTCGGCGAAGACGCTACCATCCCCGCTATGGGCAAGCAGTTTGCTGGCATGCGCTTCATTCAGGCTGTCGATGAACTCGACTGCCTTGGCTGCGGCAATTGCGTAGATGTATGTCCGGGCAAGAAGGGCAATAAGGCTCTCACTATGAAGCCTCTTGAGACCCAGCTTGATCTCCAGAAGGATTGGGACTATTGCGTGGCTGAGGTCGCCAACAAGAGCAAACTCCTCGACACCAAGGTGAATGTCAAGAACAACCAGTTTGTGCAGCCTCTGTTTGAGTTCTCAGGCGCATGCTCAGGTTGCGGCGAGACTCCTTACCTGAAACTGATGACCCAGCTCTGCGGCAACCATGTGATGGCTTCCAACGCTACCGGCTGCTCATCGATCTATTCAGCATCAGTGCCCTCGACTCCTTACTGCAAGGATGAAGATGGTCGCGGTCCGGCATGGGCCAACTCCCTCTTCGAGGACTTTGCCGAGTATGGCTTCGGCATGAAGCTGGGTGTCGACAAGCTCCGCGAGCGTCTGGCCGAACTCTTCACCAAGGCTCAGGCTTGCGACTGCTGCAGCGACGAGATCAAGGCTTTGGCTCAGAAGTGGCTCGACAACAAGAACAACTATGAGGTAACCCGCGAGGTGGCAGACAAGATCGTGCCTCTGTGCGAAGCTTGCAACTGCGACATCTGCAAGGGCATCATCGAACATAAGGACTACATCGCTTCGCGTTCGCAGTGGATCATCGCTGGCGACGGCGCTGCTTACGATATCGGCTTCGGCGGTCTCGACCACGTGCTGGCTTGCGGACGCAATGTCAACGTGCTGGTGCTCGACACCGAAGTATACTCCAACACTGGCGGCCAGGCCTCTAAGGCTACCCCGGTGGCTGCTATCGCCAAGTTTGCCGCAGCCGGCAAGCGCATCCGCAAGAAGGATCTTGGCCTCATCGCCAGCACCTACGGCTACGTATACGTGGCACAGGTGGCTATGGGCGCCGACATGGCTCAGACTCTCAAGGCATTCCGCGAGGCTGAGGCTTACGATGGCCCGTCGCTGCTGATCGCTTATTCGCCCTGTATCAACCATGGCCTGAAGGCAGGCATGGGTCACGCTCAGGCCGAGCAGAAGCGTGCCGTTGAATGCGGCTACTGGCATCTGTGGCGCTACAATCCTCAGCTCGAACTCGAGGGCAAGAATCCCTTCACCCTGGATTCGAAGGCTCCGGATTGGGATAAGTTTGAGGACTTCCTCAAGGGCGAGGTGCGCTACGCATCGATGCTCAAGCAGTATCCGGCAATCGCAGGCGAGCTCTTTGCTCAGGCTAAGGCCAATGCAATGTGGCGTTACAACAACTATCGCCGCCTCTCGCAACAGCAATGGGGCGTAGATCCTGAAGTTAAGTAACATGGTGAGATGGAAGTGGGACTCACTTAAATAAATCCCACATTCTATATATCAAAAATATGTAGAACAAGACGGCTCCGATGCGAATCGGGGCCGTCTTCGGCTTTTTATGGGGCCGCTTTGAGAGGGTAAATCGCATGAGACATAAAAATTTAGCAAAAATATAAAATTGCTAAGGTAAATCACTAAAAAAGTGTTAACTTTGCGGTAGCATTTCACATATTCATATAAATGGACTATAGTATACTCGATTTATTGAGCCTATTGGGCGCAGTGGGACTGTTCCTTTATGGCATGAAGGTGATGAGCGAAGGCTTGCAGAAAGCAGCGGGCGACCGACTTCGCAACATCTTGGGAGCAATGACCCGCAACCGCTTCTCGGGGTTAATGACAGGTTTTGGCATCACTGCCCTCATCCAGAGCTCTTCTGCCTCCACTGTGATGGTGGTAAGCTTTGTGAATGCGGGCTTGATGACATTGGCGCAGTCAATGGCTGTGATCATGGGTGCCAATGTGGGTACCACGTTTACCGCCTGGGTAATTGCCCTGTTTGGCTTCAAGGTCGATGTATCAATATTCGTGCTGCCGCTGATCGGGTGTGCCATCCCGCTGCTATTCAGCAAGAAAGGCAAGACCAAGAGCATAGGCGAATTCATCATAGGCTTTAGCTTCCTGTTTATGGGTCTGAGCATGATCAGCAAGTATGTGCCTGATCTGCAAAGCAATCCGGAAATTTTCGCGCATCTCAAGCAGTATGCCTCGCTGGGCTACTGGTCGATTATCATATTCCTGCTGGTGGGTCTGGTAGTGACCATCATCATCCAGAGCTCGGCAGCTACCTTTGCCATCGTGCTGATCATGTGCACCAAGGGCTGGATTACCTTCGACTTGGCTTGCGCTGTGGTGCTGGGCAGCAACATTGGTACCACCATCACTCCCATGCTGGCGGCAATGAGCGGAAATGTGGCGGCAAAGCGCACGGCAATGGGCCACTTGCTATTCAATGTGCTGGGCACAATATGGTGCTTGGCAGTGTTTGTGCCTTTTGCCACATTCAATGCATGGCTTACCGAGGAGATCGGCCAGGGCAATCCCGAGGCTCTATACAGCTTCGTGTCGAATCTTGAACTTACTGATCCGAGCCTCTACAATCACCTGTTTGACAACTCCCTGCCCGAGGGCCACGATGTGATCCGGCAAATCGGTGAGATGCAGACCAGCGTGTCGTTCGGCCTCTCCATATTCCATACCACCTTCAATATTGTGAATGTGCTGATCATGATATGGTTCTGCAACCTGTATGTGAAGATTGTGGAGCGCTTGGTGCCCTCAAAGCACAAGGAAGAGGAGGAATTCAGCCTCAAGTTCATCTCGTCGGGTATTCTTAGCGCATCTGAGCTCAACATTGCTCAGGCTGAGAAGGAGATTGGCGTGTATGCCGAGCGTGTGAGCCGCATGATCAAGATGGGCCAAGAGCTGGTGCACACCAAGGAGAAGAGCGAGGAATTCAATCAGTTGCTAAGCCGCATAGAGAAATATGAGGATATTAGCGACCGCATGGAGATAGAGATTGCCAATTATCTCAACCGCGTGGCTCAAGGCCGCCTCTCCGACGAGGGCAAGCTGCGCGTGTCGGGCATGCTTGGCATCATCAGCGAGATCGAGAGCATAGCCGACTGCTGCTATGGCATCGGCAAGATCCTGTGCCGCAAGATTGAGAGCAACGTACAGTTCAACGAGGAAATCTACACCAATCTCGATGTGCTCTTCAAATATGTGGAGCAGGCGAGCGACATGATGGTGCAGATGCTTGTGGATGTGGAGAATGTGCAAGAGCGCGCCATCATCGATAGTTATAACAAGGAACGCGAGATCAACAATCTGCGCAACCAGTATCGCGCTGCCAATGTGCCCAACATCAACGAGCAGCACTATGAGTACCAGGCCGGCATCTATTACATGGATCTTGTAAGCGACCTGGAGAAGACGGGCGACTATATTATCAATGTAGTGGACACGATCAAGGATCAGTTTCACGTAAAGAAGAAGTAATGTACAGGCAGCTACGGCGTGGACGCATCATTGTGTCGGTGCTGTTTCTGTTGGTGCTGACCTATGTGATTCTGGACGCTGAGTTCAGCCTAACCTTTGTGGGGCGCATCCTGATGGATACGCAGCTTGTGCCAGCCATCCTGATGGGGGCGGCTGGCTGGATAGTGCTATGGGTGTTGCTGACCTTGTCATTCGGCCGCATATATTGCAGCACAGTGTGCCCGCTTGGCACTATGCAGGACGCTGCAGCCAGGTTGGGGGTGTGGCTCAAGCCAGGTCCGAAGAAAAGATATCACTATAAGCCTTCGGTCAATGCCAAGCGCTTGCCAATACCGATCCTGGTGGGGGTTTGCCTGTTTTTGGGCTTCACGATAGTGGTGGAGTATACTGATCCTTTCTACATCTACCGGCGCCTGTGGTATGTGGTCATGCATGTTACATCGATTGCCCTGGGCAGCATCGTGGCGGCTGCGATCGTGTTTTTTGCCATTAATTCGGTCGCTTTCATGCGAGGGCGCCTGATATGCAATACCATTTGTCCTATTGGCGGACTATTGGGACTGTTGAGCCGAAACCCCATTTACCGAGTTGACATAAATACTGATAAGTGCATCCATTGCGGCAAGTGCGACGAGGTGTGCAAAAGCGAGTGCATCAATCTGCGCACATGCGTGGTGGACAATACTCGCTGTGTCATGTGCATGGATTGTTGCGATGTCTGTCCCAACGAGGCCATCACCATAAGACGTGGGAAATACCGTCTCTCTACGCCCCTAATGCGCAGAGCAATGAATTTTAACAAGAAGTGACAAGTGAGAAGTGACAAGTGAGAAGTGACAAGTTACAAGTGACAAGTTACAAATGACAAGTGACAAATTAAGATGAAACAATATTTAGATTTATTGCGACATATACTTGATAATGGAGTGGAGAAGGGCGATCGTACGGGTACGGGCACGCGCTCAGTGTTTGGATACCAGATGCGATTTGACTTGTCAAAGGGATTCCCATTGCTGACCACTAAGAAACTTCACTTGAAATCAATTATATATGAACTCTTGTGGTTTCTGAAAGGCGACACCAATGTGCATTACCTGCAGGAGCACGGAGTGCGCATATGGAACGAATGGGCCGACGCTAATGGCGACTTGGGCCATATCTATGGCTATCAGTGGCGCTCGTGGCCTGACTACAAAGGCGGCTATATCGACCAGATCTCCAATGCCATTCGCGATATCAAGGAGAATCCCAATTCGCGTCGCATCATCGTGAATGCCTGGAACGTGGGAGACCTCGACAATATGAACCTGCCGCCATGCCATATGTTCTTCCAGTTCTATGTGGCCAATGGCAAACTGAGCCTGCAGATGTATCAGCGCAGCGCCGACACATTCCTGGGCGTGCCCTTCAATATCGCCTCGTATGCTTTGCTGCTCCTGATGGTTGCCCAGGTCACTGGCCTGGAGCCCGGAGAATTCATCCATACCCTGGGCGACACCCATATCTATAATGACCATATCGAGCAGGTGAAGCTGCAGCTTACCCGCGAGCCTCGCCCATTGCCCCGCATGGTGCTGAATCCCGAGGTCAAGGATATCTTCGATTTCAAATACGAGGATTTCCACCTTGAGGGATACGATCCTCATCCTCACATTGCGGGCAAGGTAAGCGTTTAACCCGCGTAATAACTCTGCGAAATGATAACTCTCATAGCTGCCATCACCCGTGACAATGGGTTGGGCAAGAATGGCGACATGCTTTACCATATCTCCGAGGACCTGAAGCGATTCAAGGCCATTACTATGGGCCATCCGCTGATCATGGGCCGCAAGACATTCGAGTCATTCCCAAAAGGTCCTCTGCCCGGGAGGCGCAATTGCGTGGTTACAAGAAATGCCGACTATCGCCGCGAGGGCATAGAGCCATATCTTAGCCTTGAAGAGGCATTGGATGCGGCTGCAGATCCCATGATCATAGGCGGCGGCGAATTGTATCGCCAGACAATGCCCATGGCTGACTGCCTCGAAATTACGGAAATCGACGCCTATGCTCCCGAGGCTGACACCCATTTCCCCGCCATCGACCCCTCGGTATGGCACCCAGCAGAGATTTCGCCTTGGCGCACTGATCCGCGCTCGGGCGTCCGCTTCCGCTTTGTCACATATCGCAGAAACTAAGACTGATTTTATTTGGTCAATTGAAAAGAAATGTATAATTTTGCAGCGGAAAAGCGAAGGGGCCCTTTTTCGCCGGCCTCAGCCTAACCACTAACATTTACATTTTTATATTGAGAAATAGAGAAGGGAATCAGGTGAAAAGCCTGGACAGTACCCGCTGCTGTAAGCCCCAAAAAGAATCGGCACGATGCCATTGGCCGCAAGGCTGAGAAGGCGCCAGATTCCGGGACGAGTCAGAAAACCTGCTATCTCTCAATCTGCAAATTCGCTCGCGGGCATACGATAGAATTTAAATGCTGAAGTCAAGAATAAGCGACAACATTGTGCGAGGATGCGTGGCGCTGGCAGTAGCTGCAGCCGCTCCTCAGATAGCCATGGGCCAAACCGAGGGCCTGGGCTACGATGCTGCGTATCTGGATTCTATCGCTCTCAAAGAGGTGATCATCGAGAAGGTGATGCCCAAGAACATCACCCCCAATCAGGTGATTGGCAGCGACATCATACAGGCGCTGCCTTCCAGTTCGGTTGCCGATGCCCTGAAATATCTGGCAGGGGTACAAATCAAGGACTACGGGGGTCTTGGGGGGCAGAAGACAGTGAATGTGCGTTCGCTTGGCAGTCAGCACGTAGGGGTTTATATTGATGGAGTTCGTGTGACCAATGCGCAAAACGGCACTGTCGATCTTGGCAAATATTCCCTCACAACTCTCGAGTCCGTATCCCTGTTCAATGCTAACAAGAATGAGTTGCTGATGTGCGCATCTGAGTACGCATCAGCCTCAACCGTGTACCTGCAGACCAAACGCCCCGACAAGACCGACATCACAGCTACTGGTACCATCGGGTCGTTCCATACATATAAAGGCACGGTCACTGGCTCGCTTAGCAAACTCGGGTTTATAGATGCCGCATACACGTATTCCAAAGGCGACTACCCATTTGAGTACCATACGGAGTACGAAGACACCACCGGCACGCGCCGCAATAGCGACATCAAGATGCTGCGCCTGGAGAGTTGCCTCTTCTACAAAGGCTTCCAATGGCATACCTATTTCTTCCATTCAGAACGCGGACTGCCCGGAGGCATAGTGCGCCGCCTAAGTGACACCTACACCGATGTGGGCCGCGAATGGGATAGAAATTTTTTCAGCCAACTTAGTTGGCGCAAACGATTCCGCCACTACGGCTTCCGCGCCATCCTGAAATACAGCAATGACCATCTGCATTATCGCTCAGACTATCCTGAGAATATCTCGGTGCACAGCAACAACAAATACCATCAGCAAGACATCTACGGAGCCTTTGCTGCAGCCTATGAGCGACGCGCCTGGAAGGTATCGGCCTCTACCGACCTGCGTTGGAGCGACCTGACAACAGATGTGAAAAATTTCCGGTATGTGTACCGCCTGGATAGCAAGACATCGCTGTCGGCATTCTTCAACCAGGGGCCCTGGAACCTCAACGCCAGCGGTCTCTATACCCATTGCTCCGACCATACGCGCGGCCAGTCAAAGCCGCTTAGCAGATTCACCTGGAATGCGTTGGGATCTTATAGCGTGAGTCATTGGTTGTTCCGCGCCTTCTACAAGGAAGTGTTCCGCGTGCCGACCCTCAATGACCTTTATTATACTCTGGTAGGCAATCGCAATCTCAAGCCGGAATACACCAAGCAGTATGATATCGGAGTAAACTACGGCAATCAATGGATCGACATCCAGATCGACGGATATTATAATCGCATCGAGGACCGCATCGTATGTCTTCCGCTTAAGGGTTCTTACCAATGGACAATGCTCAATTATGGTTACACGCGCAGTTATGGCGTGGACCTCTCCATAAGCGGCAAGTATCGTGAGCATCATCTGCTGCTCACTGGCACATTCCAGGACGATCGCGATCGCACCGATCCGGCCGAAGAGTCGTACAACGATTTCATAGCCTATTCGCCGCGATGGTCGTGGACAGCAGTGTACACATTCTCATGGCGAGATCTTACGGCATCGGTGTCGCATATGTATGTGGGGAAGCGCTATTGGACGGCAGAGAATTCCATTGAGGATCCGCTAAAGGCTTACAATTGCACCGATCTCAAGGTAAGTTATCGATGGCGCCATCTTACGGCAGAAGTAGAATGTCAGAACCTATTCGACGACCGCTACGAGATGATCCAGCGATGGCCCATGCCCGGACGCCGCTTCGCGTTCACGCTGAAGTGGAGCCTGCTTTAGTCTTTGGTCTTTAGACAATGGCTTTAATCTGGAATCCCATAGGGATTCTTCCAAATAGAAAATAGAAGAATCCCATCCTCCAACCCCGATAGGGGTTGTTTCAGGAAATGATAATAAAACAACCCCTAACGGGGTTGGAGGATGGGTGAGGACTTTTAAGCTATGCGAAAGAATCCCTACGGGATTCCAGAGAACAAAAATAATATAAGGAGCTTAAGTTAGAAAGAGAAATAAGATTTTTAGAAATATTGATTAAGAAATAATGAAAAGGATATTGATAAAATATGGAATAGCGATGGTGGTGGCTGTGATGGGTGCGTGCTCTGACAGCAATGACACTCCCGAAGAGCCCATTGAGCCCAATCCCGATCCGGTAGCCACGGGCGAAAGCGTGATCGTGTGCAATGAGGGCAACTGGCAGAGCGATAACGGTCAGTTGTCGTACTACGATGGCTCTACCGGCACCTTTACCAATCAGTGGTTTCGACAGGTCAATGGCTACAAACTTGGCGACACCCCCAACTGCATCATCCAGGTCAATGACACGCTGATTGCCATTGCCGTAAACTGGAGCAATATCGTGCAATACATCCACCCCGACGGCACAGCATGCGGGGCCACTGAGAATGTGCCCAACAATCGCAAGATGTGCACCGATGGCAAATATATCTATCTTACCAGTTATGCCCACATCTGCGGCTCAGAGACCTTTGAGAAGGGTTATGTGGCCAAAATCGACGTGGCCACCAAGAAGGTGGTGGCTACTTGCGAGGTAGGGTGGGAGCCCGAGGGCATAAAACTCTACAATGGCAAACTATTCATAGGCAATAGCGGAGGCTATGCCTACTCCGAAACCCACCATTACGAGACCACGCTGAGCGTGGTGGATGCCTCCACAATGCAGCTGGTCAAGACCATAGATACCGGATGCATCAACCTTTATGGCGGATTCGCCCAGGCTGGAAAATACCTGTGCATCAACTCAGGGGGCGACTACTACGAGAATGATCCTGCTACGATTATTCTGGATTGCGACACCTATGAGTTTACTGTGCTTCCTTTCCCATCGACTGCAAGCACCAGCGACGGCACTCTTTTCTACACTGTCGGTACGGCTTTCTCGTACATCACCTACGAATACGCCTACTATCTGAAGACCATCAATCCTGCCACTCTGGAGATGCAGGACATGATATACACCCCGGAAATTACCGACTTGATCAAGTCGCTGCAGAGCCCCTATGACATCTATGTGTCGCCATATACCGAGAATCTGTATTTCACCGATGCTCGCAGTTATGCCACAGCGGGATATCTGTATGGATATAGTCGCGAGGGCGAGCAACTGTTTGCTCCTCAGAAGGCGTACATTAATCCGGCACATGTGCTGGCTGTTAAGATTTGAGTGACAAGTGACAAGTTACAAGTGACAAGTTTTGAGTGACAGGTTTTGAGTGACGAGTTAGAAGTGATGAGATATAAGCTGATAGGAATATTTTGCGGGGTGGCGCTGTGGGGCATGACGGCGCAGGGCCAGACGCAGACAATACAGGTGCTGGAATATAGGCCGGCGCCAGGTCAAATGATCAATACTATGCCCGATGCCGATGCATCCACCACGCAGGAAGAAATCAACGAAAGGTGTGCCGAAGCGCTCAACGACGGCACTACCATTTGCCTTGGAGGCTATGGCGGCTATGTCACCTTGGCTTTTGACCATGCTGTGCAAAATGGCGTGGGGAGCGATCTGCGCATTTGCGGCAACTCATATTATGCCGCAAGCGATCCGGAATATGGCAGCCAGACCATTGGGGGCAATTTCGAACCCGGCATAGTGATGGTGGGCGTAGGCGATGATCCGGCCTCAGCGCAGTGGTACGAACTCGCTGGCTGGGAATACTATGACCGCGAAGTCCATGATTTTGAAATCACTTACTACAAGCCTGAAGCGCAGAGCGGCACGGCTACGCTGCCTTTCTCTCAATATGACGAATACATACGCTGGGAAGCAACTTGGACGGAAAACGGCGTGCCGTGCGACTCCGTTGGCTATCAGATGAAAAATGTGTTCCATAGTCAGAATTACTGGCCCGAATGGATTGCCGACGAGACCCTCACCTTCCGTGGGGGTCGCCTGCCCAACAATGCCGTGAATTATGGCACATCTACTGCGCAAAATTGGATCTTGTATCGCTACGATGCGGAGGCTTACGGCTATGTTGATGATTCGCTTAATAGCGACATCTATTCCACTTTCGACATCAGTTGGGCTGTCGACGAGCAAGGCAATCCGGTGGAACTGGAGGAAATAAATTTTATCCGCGTATATACTGGCATGCTGCAGTATTGCGGCTGGATTGGCGAAAGTTCTACCGAAATAACCCAAGTGATCGATCTGCATCTTGTCGATGGGTATGACGAGGATCCGATCATAATACCCCAGCGCGAGCATGGAAGTGCATCTTCCATAATATCTGACAGCCGGGTCGATGACGGCGCTATCTATGATCTGATGGGGCGCCGCGTGGAGCATCCTGTCAGAGGCCTCTACATCCAGGCCGGGAAGAAGATTTTTGTAAAATGAAACCTTAGAAAATACAATAAATTACTAACTTTATTAACCTTTTAAATTACACCTTATGAAGAAGGTTTACTTTCTTACAGCTCTTGGCTGCATGATGGCAGCCTCGACATCAGTGCCTTGCTGGGCTGATGACTCAAGCGACGCTAATTATACTATCAGCGTCCTCACATTCGAAAATGATGACTATCTGGGCGATGGCAACATGCTCGGCGAGAAGAACTGGTCATCGCTGATCGACAACCCCCAGTACGGTGGTCCGCTCCTCTATGGTCCTGACGGCTACGGCTACTTTGACGCTGCCGACAACTACTACTGGTACGACCAGAACAACACCGAGTTATACTCAGAACTCAACTATTCGTACGGTGCATACTGTTTCTGGAATGGTGGTATCGCCGTGTCAAACTATGTGACCGATAATTGCACAGGCAAGAGCTATGAGCAGCAGCTTGAGGCCTATTCTACTACCGGAAAGGGCGGCTACGATGATTCTGACAATTTCGTGGTATGCAACGGCTATTTCGAAGAGGGCGGCTATTCCGATTCTCGCCCCATCATGAAATTCAATGACAACACAGCCCGCGTGATCGATCATCTGTATCTGGCTCTTCCTGCCTATACGATCGATGCACTGGTCAATGGCTCGAGCATGTGCCCGGCCGCTACTGCTGAGAATTATGTCGACATCGTGTTCGAAGGCCTTGATTCTGAGGGCGCGAGCATTGGCGACGTGGCTTATTCGGTGCTTACCGATGGCCAGTTTCTGATTGGCTATGCTAAGGTTGACCTGAGTCCGCTGGGCGAGGTTTCTGCTCTTCGCATGAATATCGAGAGCGACATCGCCAATGATTATGGTATGGCAGTGCCTGCCTACTACATCCTCGACAATATTGCAGTGAGAATGCCTAAGTCGGATTCGATTGATATTGTCAATGCCGACCAGCGCGAAGACAATGCTATCTACACCATCGATGGCCGCCGCGTGAGCGACATGAACCGTCCCGGCTTCTACATTGTAAATGGCAAGAAAATTTTGGTAAAATAATAAATGTAAAAAAATGCCCCTCATTTCGATATCGAAATGAGGGGCTTCTCTTTATGGGATTTTGAATGAGATTGGAGAGCCGGAGGGAGCGGTGCGGGTAAGGGTGCGACCGTCGGCGGTGGTCAGGGTGGCAGTGTATTTCTTGCCAGTGCGCTTGATGGCAAGGTCATAGGGAGTGGCGGATCCAGCGCAGATGCGCTGCAGCGACACCTCGTCCCATTCCTCAGGCAGATTGGGACAAATCTCAATCCGGTCAATGCCGGTGGGGCGCAGACCGATCATGCCCTCGGTGAAAATGCGGCAATAGAGAGCACTCTCTGCCGAAAGATGGCGCTGATCGCCCTCGGGCCAAGCCTCGATGGGGTAGGGCACATGATCGCCAAGCAGGCGCGTTGCCGAATATTGAGTCAAGAAATCGGTAGCCTCCTTTACGGCGCCGGCATTGTACATGCCGCGCAAGGCGTAGAGCGTAGTGCGATCCCAGAAAGTTTCGCTTCCCGCGGCAGTCAGCAGTCCATCCTGAGTCATGAGCCTCGGCGAAAGCAAAGCCTCGACTGTGCCAGCATTGCGATCGTCGATTCCCATCACCATGGGGATGCAGATCCATGATCGGAGTATGTCGTTGCCATCGTAGTATTTATAAGTGTCAAAGCCCTCGACATTGGCGCTGAAATGATTGACAAGATTCTTGCGCAGCTCTTTGGCGCGCGAGGCATATTCTTTCTGGCGCCCCGTGCCAAGATCGCGCGACAGATGCGAGGCAGAGATCAGAGCATCGTAATAGAGGCTCGATGTGCACAGATTGGCATCTCCGGCTGGGAAGCGCCGTTCGAGTTCATCGCAGTCAGAGGCCACCACGCCGTCGGCAGTGAGCTTGCGCTGGCAATATTCCAGGCACCATTCAATTAGGGGCATAAGCTGCTTGGCGATCTCCTTGTCGCCGCTTGCGAGAGCGTACCTGCCAGCTCCGTAGGCTATCATGGCAGCATCTCCTCGGTCGCCAGCGCCATTCCATATGCCTCGGCCCTCGCTTACTATCGACGAGGGGATGGGAGTATATTCATCATCCATGTATCCGGCGAAAAGGCGCCAAGATGTCATAGCCGATTCGCTGGCCAGCGGATAGCCGGCATATGCGAAGAAAGGATTGGCATATTCAGCCTGGTCATTAGCCCAGATGGCAGCATAATAACTTTCACCTCCTGGGGAATGCATGGGACCAGCCTCGGTAAGAGCGATGCTCTCGCATGCACGGATTTTTGCCATGCGGAATGCCTGATTGATGGTGTCGTTGGGTGTGCGAAGCACCAAATTCTTTGTAATGTCTTTCACCATTTGCTGTCGCTGGGCCAATTCAGCCTCAGCAGAAACTGGCTTGTCGGCATGCACGCGGCTTTCGCATGTGATGTCCAGGCTGAGGGTTGCTGATTCTCCCGGCTGGAGGATAACTACTGGCTTGTCAGCAGTCAGTGTGGCCGTAATGGTGTAAGGTCCGTCAACGCCTTTCTCGCCCTCAGTCACCCACGAGCGTGTGCCAGAGGGCATCATGATCTCATAGGGCTTATCAGTATTATTGGTGAGGGTATAAATCTCAATCACCGAGGGAGCTGTGGCAGATGGGAAAATCTGGCGCACCAATCCGAATCCTCGGTCAGCCGAACACACATCGAGGGTGCTTTCTACTGTCATGATGCCGTCGAGGCTGATGCGATCCACATGCTCATTGTAGAAGGGGCGCCCCTTGATCATTATCTCCTTGGCATAGTCAGTAGTGAAGCGGCGGATGGTAGCGGCGTGAGTGTTGTCAGGTATCGTACGATCGAGAGGCCATACCACTGAGCGATTAAGTTCAAAGCCTCCCTTGTCATTGACTCCGTATCGATATACTACGGATACTTGCTGCCCGCTCATCTCGATGTGGTCAGAATGGGGCAATGCGGTCATTGATGGCGTCCACTCAATACCGGAGTCGGGACTTAGTTGCCATCGCAGTTCTTGGGATTTAGGCGCTAATATGGCAAAAGCCGCCATTAGCGATAGAAAGAAACAGCGCATTGTTAATCGAGACTGGCTTTGAGGATGTCGAGGATCGCGGGTTCGGGGAGCGGGAAGTAGAGAGGTGTTTCGTCGCCATCGAATTCCTCGCGGATATGGTGAGCCATTTCGCCCAGGCGCTTCTCGTCGATGCCTACCTCGCGCAGTGTCATGGGTATGCCGATGCTGAGGAAGAAGTCATAAGTGGCCTTGATTGTGCGCTCGGCAATCTCCTCTTTTGGAAGCTTGGGATCGATGCCAAACACGTTGACGCCGAGGCTTACGAAGCGCTCGAGAGTGCGGTCGCACAGAATGGCGCGCATCCACCGGGGGGTGATGATGGCCAGGCCTTGGCCGTGAGTGATGTCATAGTAGGCCGAGAGAGCGTGCTCGATGGCATGCATGGGCCATCCGCTCTGTGAATTACCAAGGGCCAGAATGCCATTGCACCCGTACATGCATGCGTACATGATTTCGGCGCGTGCCTCATAGTTGTGAGGCTCTTTTATGGCAATGGGGGCCCAGTGCATCAGTGTCTTAAGCAGAGTCTCGCAGAAACCGTCGGCCACCATGTTGTGTTCGGCACAGAAATACTGCTCCATTACATGGTTCATGGCGTCGGCTACGCCAGCGGCAGTATGCTTGGCATTTACCGAGAATGTATAGGTAGGATCCAGGAAAGATACTCTCGGGAAGAGCAGGGGATCGAGATAACCTATCTTATCGTTGGTTTCGGTGCGGGAGATTACGCCACCGCAGTCATATTCGCTGCCGGTAGCCGCCAGGGTGATGATGTCCACGATGGGCAGGGCTGCCTTGGCCTTTACCTTGTAGGTGATGAGATCCCAAGGGTCGCCATCGTAGAGCGCTCCGGCTGCTATGGCCTTGGAGCAGTCGAGCACGCTGCCGCCACCCACTGACAGGATGACGTCGATATTGTGCTCCTTGCACAGGCGCACGCCGTCGAGCACCGAAGGATCGTACTTGGGGTTAGGCTGGATGTCTGACAGCTCCACGAGCTCTTTCCCAGCAAGCAGTGCTTTTACCTTGTCGTAGAGGCCGATGCGCTTGATGCTGCCACCGCCATAGGTGAGCAGGATGCGGGGTCCGAACTGATTCATGACTTCGGGGAGCTTATCAATGACTCCTTGACCGAATATCACGCGAGTAGGCGTGTAGTAATCGAAATTTTTCATAGTCAACGTGGATTTGAAGTTTGGTACTGCAAAGTTACAACAAAACTTCCGTTGGCATGTTGCTCAGAGGGTCAATTGTGGGTCTTCGAGGTCTTCGGTCTTCGGTCTTCGGGGTCTTCGGGGTCATTTTTATTTGGTCAGGAGCTGCATTTGGCATCGCGCGCAGTCAAAGGCCAGGCGATAAGTGGCCGCTTTGTTTTTTAGGAAGAGGGGCTCGGGGATGGTGGCTGCTCCTCCCTCTTTGAGGCAGGCTCCCAATTCCCGACGCAGGCAGTAGCGAGTAGTCATCACGACTTTAGCCGTGCCTTTTTGCGGCTCAATCTCCAAGGCCGGTTCAATGGATGTCACCCCATGGTCGGCATAGAAAGTCCGGGCCAGAGAATTGGCCACATTGTCATGATATGTGAGTTTTTGGCTTGGAAAGGCTGTTTCCTTTTCTGGCAATCTGTACTCGTATTGGTGAGTGACTTTGATTTCAGCATCCAATAGGGCCACTGCCTGGCGACGAAGGTCGGTCAGTAGAGAGGCTGGGATGAATAGGTCGTCTGGCACCTTGTCTTCATAATGGGATAAAGAATAATTGGTGCCTCCAAGCTTGGAAACTATGCGATGGCGCCCCTCTCCCTGGGGAGTGCGCGCCTGCTGCTCATTGCATGGGGCGCTGACCGAGACTTGGCGAAAATCCCCCGTTATCTTAAGTTTTAATGAGAGGGGCCAAGTAAGCTCAGCCTCTACGGGGATTGTGCGCACTGAGGTGTCGCGCGCCAATTCGGCATCACGCTTAACATCGCGATTGCGATAGAGCGCAGTACCGGGCTCGAGATTCACCGCAGTGGCGGGGAAGAGCCGATTGCCCTCCACGCGATTGAGCCGGAAGCCTTCAAATTCGCCTTTCTTGTTGAAAAAGCCAAGCCCGTCGCCGTTGGAGAGCTGGGCTGTAAGTTTGGCCGTGATCATGCGCGGCGAGGCGCTGACCACATTGCCGACAGGCACTCCTATGTATTTAGGGGTGTCGAAATTGGCCATCTTGGGGTCGGAATCTTTTTTAGATAAAGAATCGGCCCTGAGAAAATATGATGTGTAGCCGCGATTGAAAGCGGACATGACGTCTGGGGCAAACGAATGCGAGCATTCGCCCAGTGAGGCTTTGCAAAAGCGATCGGGGTATTTTTGTATGATTTGGTCAATGGCCTTTCGATAACTTGCCACTACATTCTTGACATAGGCAGCATCCTTGAGGCGCCCCTCAATCTTAAAAGAAGAGATGCCGGCCAAGGCCATGTCTTCAAGGTCGGAGAGCCGGCACATGTCGCGCAGCGACAGCAGATGCTTGTTGCGCAGCAGCACTTTGCCCTTGTCGTCGACCAGGTCGTAGGCCATGCGGCACATCTGTGCGCATTCTCCTCGGTTTGCGCTGCGGCCGTTGGCTGCGCAGCTGGCCTGGCAGTCGCCGCTGTAGCTTACGCACAGGGCGCCATGCACAAAGGCCTCGAGCACTACATCTTTGGGCACTGCCTGGCGCACTGCCCGGATTTGCTCCAGGGAGAATTCGCGCGGGAGCACCAATTGGCTGAATCCCGCATCTGCCAAGAAGCATGCCTTCTCCACTGAGCGAATGTCGCACTGCGTGCTGGCATGCAAGGCAATCGGCGGCAGGGACATGCGCAGCAGCCCCATGTCCTGCACGATCAGGGCATCTACGCCTATGCGCCAATATTCGCGCACCAGGTTGATGACTGAGGATATCTCATCCTCGTAAACCAGGGTGTTGAGGGTGGCGTATACTCGAGCCCCAAAACTGTGGGCCAAGCACACCACGCCAGCGATGTCTTCAATAGTGTTGACAGCTGCAGCCCTGGCTCCATGCGACGGTCCGCCCATGTACACGGCGTCAGCGCCGTGCATAATGGCTATTTTGGCGATTTCAGCGTCGCGAGCCGGGGCTAAAAGCTGCAGCGGAGTCATTATCTCAGGGCTAATTGCAAGTCGCCATTGATCATAGCGCTCTTGTATGCATAGAGACCGTCGTTGCTGAGTTCTACCTCGCGCATTGTGCCGTCAAGAGCGGGTACGCGCACATGGGTTTCGTCGACGAATGTGAGAAATGGGATTTCCTCCTGATCGCCAATCTCCACGGTCCAGGTCTGCTCCTCTTCGTGGAAGTTGAGGCGAGTCTTTGACCCGTCGTTCATGCTGGTGATGGTGTATCCTTTGCCATCGCATTCCACCAGATATTTTCCGTCGGCTCCATCGATGATGCTCTTGCCTTTTGCCACAGGCGAATTGCCACTCCAGAATTCGATGCTGTTGAGCACCAGGATATCGGCAAGGGCCGAAACTTCATATACAGGGACAATCCAGAATGCGAAGAATACGAGCTCGTTGACAAATTTGTTGTCGATGCGTTCGTTCCAAGCCAAGAGCTTGTTGAAGAGAGAGAACGAACCGATGCAGCTTTGCAGCGACAGCGAGGCTACCAGCACACTGGCTACGATAATGGTTTTGAACCGTTTCATAGAGCTAATGTTAAACTTAATAACTATATTTGGTTAAGTATAAAAACGTTTTTAATAGAAAGAATATTTTAAAAGAATAAAGTTGAAAACTATATGTAAAAAAATCTTTGTGGAATAGTAATCATACTGAAGACTAAAAACTAAAGACTAAAGACCAAAGACTTATTGCTTAATCTTAGTTGAAACTTGGTTATAGAAATCAAACACCTCACGCACG
>CAYTXF010000002.1:0-20795 GCA_964440745.1 uncultured Bacteroides sp. | reverse complement strand
TTATTGCTTAATCTTAGTTGAAACTTGGTTATAGAAATCAAACACCTCACGCACGTAAGTGTTCGTCTGGCGGCCGCGAAAATAACCGAATTTGCACACCGGGTCGTTGTAATATTCGGGATTCGCCTTGAGCAAGAGGGCTTCGGCCACATTGCCGTCCCATACCTGGGGATTCTTGCCGTATTTCTTGGCCAGGGCGATGGCATCGTAGATGTGGGCCGGCCCGCTATTGTAGGCAGCCAAGATGAATTTTATGCGTTCGATGCGGTCAGGCACTCTCGAGGCAAGCGACTTGTCGAGGGTTGCGATGATCTTGCATGCTATTTCCACAGATACCTCGGGGTCGATCATAGCCATGGGGTCGGTCTTGTAGGCTCTTGCCGTTGAAGGCATGATCTGCATTATGCCTCTGGCTCCGGCCCACGACACCACCTCGTTGTTGAATTTGCTCTCGATGAAGGCTATGGCAGCCAGCATGCGCCAATCCCAGTCGAGTTGCTGGGCGTATTTCTTGAAGATGTTGTCATAGGGTGAAATATGCCCGTGGCTTAGGTCGAGAGTGTATATCGACGGCACATCCTTGCCCAATTCGAAATAGCGGCGCAGCAGCATAGCATTCTCCTGACGCGGCTTTTCTTCGCCCATCCAGCTGTTGATGGAGTCGGCCAGCCATTGGCGGTCAAGGCTCACAGCCCAGGATGAACGCTGCGGGAAGCTCAGAGGCATCGTGATGTCGAGCTTGGGGTAATAGGTCTTGTTGATGCGAGCGATGTCGCTATCGACCACGGTAAGCGGGATTTCGCCAGATGCCACCATGTCGATCAGATCCTCAGTGATCAGGGTGTCCCGGTCCACGATGTGGATATTGATTCCGCCACCCAATTCGTCGTTGAGGTTGATCAGGCGCTGATGGTATTTCGTGCCCCCTTCGACATAGATGTCGCGGCCTACAAGCTCGGTCACATCGGTGATGCGATCAGCACTGCGAGGCTGCACCAGCACCTGCGATGTCTCGTTGACCGGTCCGCAGGCAATGGCATGCTCCTTATATTCAAGCGTCACGGGCACCTCGTAGGCTATCAAGTCGACATAGCCGGAATCGAGCATCTCGATGGCATCGCCAAGCGATGTGGCCACTTGCAGGTCGAGCACTATGCCCTTTTCCTCAGTCATGGCCTTGACAAGAGAGTAGTCGTAGCCCATCTCTTCGTCGCGGTACATGAAAAAAGATGTTGGGCTGTAGAGGGTGGCAACCTTCAGGGTGTCGGGCCAGTCGCGGTTTTCCTCTTCTTGATCCTCGGCATGATGATGACTGCCACAGCCGGAGGCTGCAGCGCAGGCTATCGCTATTACAGGCAGCCACCCACGCATGGCATCAATATTGGAAGGTGCCGTATTCCGAAATGATGGTGAGGCTGTTGGCCTCTGCCTCTTCCACGCGACCGATGATTTGGGCCGGTATGCCGAAACTCTCGGAAATGCTGATTACCTGGTCGGCATATTCGGGTGCCACATAGATTTCCATGCGATGGCCCATGTTGAAGACCTTGTACATCTCTTGCCAGTCGGTGCCGCTTTGCTCCTGTATAAGCTTGAAGAGCGGCGGGATGGGGAAGAGATTGTCCTTGATCACAAGCTTGTTTTCCACAAAATGCATGACTTTGGTCTGCGCGCCTCCGCTGCAGTGCACCATGCCGTCGATATGGCTGCGCATCTTTTCCAGGATGGCTTTGATTACTGGGGCATAGGTGCGGGTGGCTGAGAGCACGAGCAAGCCGGCATTGATGGGCGAGCCTTCCACGGGGTCGGTCAGTCGCTTGGTGCCGGAGTATACGAGTTCTTCGGGAGTGGCATGATCGTATGTCTCGGGATATTTCTCGGCGATTTCCTTGCAGAAGACATCATGGCGGGCTGATGTGAGGCCGTTGCTGCCCATGCCTCCATTGTAGCCGGTCTCATAAGTGGCTTGGCCATACGAGGCGAGGCCTACGATCACGTCGCCAGCCTTGATGTTGGCGTTGTCCACCACATCGGCCCGACGCATGCGGCAGGTAACAGTGGAGTCCACAATGATTGTGCGTACCAGATCGCCCACATCGGCAGTCTCGCCGCCGGTGCTGTAAGCCGACACGCCTTGGCTGCGAAGGTCGGCCAAGAGCTCTTCAGTGCCATTGATGATGGCGGAAATCACCTCGCCGGGTATGAGATGCTTGTTGCGGCCTATGGTCGATGACACCAGGATGTTGTCAGTGGCGCCCACGCACAGCAGGTCGTCGATGTTCATGATCAGGGCATCCTGAGCAATACCTTTCCACACGCTCAGATCGCCGGTCTCGCGCCAATAAGCATAGGCGAGGCTCGACTTGGTGCCGGCACCGTCGGCATGCATGATGTTGCAATATTCCGGATCGCCTCCGAGATAGTCGGGGATTATCTTGCAGAAAGCCTTGGGATATAGGCCCTTGTCAACATTTTTGATGGCATTGTGCACATCCTCTTTCGAGGCTGACACGCCTCGCATCATGTATCTTTTTTGGTCTTCGGTCTTCATCGTCTTCGTGGTCTTCGTGGTCTTCATCGTCTTCGGTCTTCATTGTCTTTAGGATCTTGGGTTATACTTCTTCTTGAAGGACATTATAGAAAAGTATTAAACCGAAGACGGCGAAGACCATGAAGACGATGAAGACCAAGATTTAGAATGAATAATCTTTGCTAAGGCGGAGCATCTGGGTGGGATAGTCTTCGCCGTAGGTGATTGTCACATCAATAAGATTGCCGTCTTGGTCATATTGTGGCACATATATGGGATTCACAAATCCCTTGTAGGGAGCGATGTCAAGTTTGGCGTAGCGTTCGAGCACTTCCTGGTGAATCTTCGGATCGACCTTTACAGCGTAGGTCTCTACCAACTGTCGGCCTGCCTCATAGTCGCCCTCGCTCTTGATGCGCTGGATTTCGCCTAAGAGTTCGCCAAAGAGTTGGCGCAGGCGCTGGTAATCGTTGATGCGGATGTATGTCTTGCCATTGATGGTGACGTATTCGATTACGTTTTCGGGCTTGCCCTTCTCATAGGCCCATTCTGAAATGAGCTTACGATTGCGCATGTGGGCTTCCTCGATGTCCTTGCCGGGCTCAATGCGCATCAGCTGGGTCATGAGGCCATTGAGGATGTATTTGTAGTATTCGGCTTTATAAGCCTCGGGATTGTCGAGGAGACCGAGTTCGAGCAGCTTGGGGTCGGCCAGGTAATACAGGGCAAAGAGGTCGGCACGCGCTTCTTCGAGAGTGCTGCCGTGAGCCTTGAGAGCATCGGGATCAACTCCGGGGAGGAGTTGGCCAGAAGCGTGACCTAAGCATTCGTGGAGGTCGGTATGGAGATTGTCAGTGATGAAGAGATAGTCTTCGAGCAGTTTGCGTGTGGGCTCATCGATTACGAATTCTTCATTGAAACCGTTGCCATGGCTGGCCATGTCATAGGCCTCGGTGATGTTTTCGATTGTCACTGATTTGCTGCCATGCTGGGCGCGGATCCAGTTGCTGTTGGGGAGATTGATGCCAATCGGGGTGGCGGGATATGCATCGCCAGCGAGGATGGCGGCATTGATGACCTTGGCACTCACGCCCTTCACTTTTTCTTTGCGGAAGCGAGGGTCTACGGGCGAATGGTCCTCAAACCACTGGGCATTGCCGCTGATGGTTTCGGTGCGCTGGCTGGCGGGGATGTTCTTGTAGTTGACGATTGACTCCCACGAGGCTTTCATGCCCAGGGGGTCGCCATAGCTCTCGATGAAGCCGTTGACGAAGTCAACCTGCGAGTTGGTGTCCTCGGCCCATACGATCGAGTATTCGTCGAAGGTCTTCAGGTCGCCTGTGCGGTAGTAGTCGATCAGGAGCTCGATGGTCTTTTTCTGAGCATCGTTTTCGGCATAAGGCAGGGCCTTTTGCAGATATGATATTATTTTCTCGATATGCTTGGAGCATTCGCCTCCCACTTTGAAGACGCTTTCACGCAGGTTGCCGTTGGCATCGCGCACTATGCGGCTATTGAGGCCGTAGCTGATGGGTGTGAGGTCGGTGGTGTCTTTCATTTCGGCGTAGAAGCGCTCTACTTCATCCTGGGTGATGCCGGGAGCGTAGAAATTGCATGCGCTGGTCTCAATCAGGTCCACGCCATCGGCCTGGTTCACGCGCTTGGGATAGAATTCGGGGTTGAACACTACGTCGAGCAGGTAGGCGGCCACATCGTCCTCAACGCCGTTCTTGGCCAGCTGGTCGGCCAGGAATTCTGACGAGAATTCGGGCACGAATTTGTCCATCGAGTAGTGATGATGGATGCCGTTGCCGAACCAGATTTGCTTCATGTATTTTTCGAAGGCTTGGAACTCGGGGCTTGTGCGGTCACCGTCGTATCCGACGTAGATTTTCTCCAGTTCCTGGCGCAGGGGCATGTTCGCTTCACAATTCTGATACCAGAGGATGTCGCGTCCCCACTGGGCAGCCTCGGTGAGGTAATAGATGAGCATGCGCTGGTTGGGAGTGAGGTCGTTGAAACCGGGCACCTCGTAAGCGAGCACCTCGATGTCAGCAAAGCGGTCGACCTTGTAGTTGAAATTCTTGTCTTCGTAGGCATTCATGTTGGCCATAGTCATAAGCGCCGCAGCGCCGATTATTATCTTTTTCATCATTGCATAGATTGTCGTGGTACAATATCCTGCAAAATTACTCATTTTCCCCCAATAATCCAAACCCAATCTTTACGCCAACCGCCAATCGTTAAACTATAATTCTAAATTAAAAGAGGCTGTATCAAAATAGACATTCTTCATCCGCTTCCTTGGGAAGTCGCTAAGAAAACTATTTTGACCCAGCCTCTTTCAAAAGATATATGAGTGCTATGTGATAAAGTCTACTTAAAAACCACTTTTTCAACTATGTTGCCTGCTTTGCGTACATAGATGTTGCCAGAAGTTGGATGGGTGACCTCAATGCCGTTGAGATTATAGAACTTTTCTTGTGCCACAGAATCACTATTAATTGATGCTATGCCATCAGAATTGCCATTATCTGAAATATCAATCTTCATCACGCACAGAGCACCCTCTCCGGGAATCACATCCCAATTTTCATCATATTCTACGGGCGCCAGGTAACTAATATAGGCGTAATCTCCGCCGTCAACTACCGAAATGCTGCTCATCTTGCAGTTGCTTTGGGCCACTTGTTTGCTCCATAAGGTGTTGCCCTCGTTGTCAATTTTGCGCACCATAAAATTGGCTCCATTCCAACTGGTGCCTTCGCCATAGAAGAGGATCCAGCCATCCTCGCGCTCCAGTACCTTTACGGGCACGAATCCCCACATGTCATTCATGCCATAGGATTTGCCATAAATGCCATAACTATTCTTATCCTTCCAATAGAAAGTGCCGTCAAGATCCATCATGTTGGCATATATATTGATTTCGGCGCCTGAATACGCATATTGCCACAGTACCAACATATCATAGTCTCTAATCGCAAAGACAGGGTTGGAGCCATCGCCATCCACTGAACCGGTGCATGAAACAGAACTTGACAGAGCTATACCATCACCATCCACATGATTCACAGCAACATATCCATACAACTGGGTGGGTATGCGGCCTACAAGCACCACACCGCCTTCGTAATCGCTTGCGATTTGAGGCATTTCAGCGCCGTATCCTGAATTTACATTTTCTGGCATTGCCACCACGGCATCTCCCCATTGGGGCTCGCCTTCAGCATTATAGCGCTGAGCCATTATCATGCCGCCCTCGCCGTCATCATTCGGCTCCAGAGCATAGGCCACTATGAACTCTCCGTCATTAGAAGGGCAAAGCATAGCGTCTGCGGCATCGATTACTAAATTTTGGCTCCAGGCCATGGTGCCGTCAGCATTTATTCTTTGTATTTGCCATGAAGACTCGCTCACAGTGATGGTCTCGGGCATTTCCTCATCGGGAAACCAAGGCGATGGTTCCCAATTGTCCTCTGTGGCAGGCACTTCGTAACTTTCAGTATAAAACGCAGCCATGTACATGTTCTCTTCCGATACGCAAGTGAGCCCCTGCTGTGTATTGCAATTGGCACCCTCGTGGATTTTGGGCATTTCAAAAAGGATACCGTCAGAGGGCCAAATCGGATTGCCCTCCAGATCATAGAGGTAGGCATACATTTCTCCATACCAGCCATAGCCCGAAGTATCATTTCGGGTGTCAGCAAAGAGCACAAACAGGTTGCCATCGGCAGTGAGCTGCGGATAGTAGTCGGTTGTCCAGCTTTTGGTAGGCTGATGAGTAATGGCTACGCCATCATCGCCGAGAGTGCGCGCGCCATTGGCATCGAGCACTTGCATACGCAGGGTGTAGTTGCCGTCATAATCCAGCCAGGTATAGACCATGCGTCCATCCTCAGTGATCATTTCCTTTAGCAGAGCTTGATCGTATTTGCCATCTTCTGCGATGATTTTAATCTCAGTGTTGCTTGCTGGCCATTGGGCCATTGCACAGATGCCTGTCATGGTAGCAGCCAGGATTAGTAAAAGTTTTCTCATAATTTAGGGGGGTTTAATTAAGTTTTGTGCAAAATTACAAACGTCCCACAAGAATTAGGCAAAATCGAGGGTGGACAAGTGGGTGGACAAGAATGTTAAAATTCTAATTCTAAGAGGTTTTTAGGGATTTGAAGAATTCTTCAAGACTTTGTTCGGTAGACAATCCCAATTTCTTTCGCAGACGGTAGCGATTTTTCTTAAGGCTGTCGGGTGCGATGTTGAGAAGCGTACGGATTACTTGGGGCGTCATGCCCAGCTTAATCATTCCGATCAGCCGCAAGTCGTTTTGAGTGAGTTGGGGAAAACGCTCGAGCAGCGTATGGTAAAAATCACTTTCCGATTTCAGCAACTGTTGTTGGAATGCTTGTAGGACCTTGTCGCGTTCACCCTCTTCGGGTAATTCGGCTATCTGCAGACTGAGAGCAAGGTTGTCCTTGTTGGCGCGTTCAAGTTCTTCTTGGCTTTGAAGCATGCGCAATTCCATGAGTTCGCCTTCCAGACGCTGGCGCTCGATCTGGGAATCAAGACGTTCTTTTTCCAGTGTAGCCAGCCTGTGACGCGTTTTTGCTGATTTGCGCAAATAATAGATCAAGCCCAGCAGGGCTGTTATTACGGTCATCAGCAGAGTCGCGCTAAGCCAGAAGATGGTGCGTTGGCGCTGGTGAGCCTGACGCTCGAGATATAGTTTGTTCTGCTCCTGCATGATGGCCACTTTGAAGTTTGTCTCAGTGCCCCTCATTTGCTGATAAAGCTGATGATAGCGGTTGTTGTGTAGGAAATAATTGTCGATATCTTTTTTGAGGCTGTCGATATGAGCCAGCATTTTTAATTCGGTCAGCTGATTTTCGTGCATATTGTTGAGTTCACAATATTCCTCGTCTTCTTGCCAATTCTGATAAGCTTCATCCAATTCTCCTTGGTCAAAGAGGAGCCAACCTTTGACATACTGTGCTTGAGAACGATACATGCCGTACCTAAGCAAAGGCGCCTTTTCTAAGTAATCAATGATATCCCATGCTTCTTGATTTTCCCCTTGTGCTCTTAGGACATCAGCTTTGTTGGCCAGATCAGTGTATACGAAAATAGTGTCTTCTGGATAGAATCTTTTTGACAATTCTATGGATTTATCATAATAATGGATTGATTGATCATAATCATGGTCGATTTTATATGCATACAGTCCCATGAGCCGCAAATAATATTGAGTGCTGTAGTGACGTTGTGTTATGTCGGGATTGTCGTCGTTGATTTCCAGATAGGGCAATCGTTTGAGTTGGATATAAGCGGAATCGGAATGTCCCATGTATTCATAGAGTAGCGCAAGATATACCGATGCCTCAAATTCTTCTTCTTGAAGCCCCTCATTGGCAGCCATAGTTTTGGCCATCAGGAAACTGTTGAAAGCCTCGACAAGGCTATCGGCATCAAATTGACGCATGCCTGTGTTGAACAGCCCCATGACGGCGCTTTTCTCTTGTCTTTGATTTGAACATGAAATCGCCAATCCTATGGCTGCCAATGCGATTATATAAAATAGTCTTTTCAATTTCAGATTAGGATTATAGTTAGTAGTTTTTGCGGAGCCATTGGGCCAGGAAGTGGTCGGAGAGATAGTAGGTGCCGCTGTCGTTGGTCACTAAATCGAGGTCAAGGAGCTTTTTCAAAGCTGATTGCACCGAACTGGCTGAGCCCAGACCGTACTTCTCCACAAAGCCGGTCGAGGTGATACCCGTCACTTCTCCTTCTCGTGCGATGGCCAGAAGTAGACCCTTTTGTTTGGCCGGGATGGTGGAGAGGCGCTGCTTGAACCCATCGGCCAGCACATAAAGGATATTAGCTTCTGCCCGGGGAATCATATCAACGGTACACTTAGCTCCGTCCTCGGTGCGTGAAAATAACTCGTTCATCATCATTTGCAGATACCAAGTGCAGCCACGGTATCGTGCATATACATTCTCTACCACCTCTGCATCAAGATGCTTCCCTCGGCTGAGGAATAGGTTCTGGCAGAAAAGAGCATAGGTGTCGCAGTCGATAGGGTGGAGTGTCATTGTGAGAGCACTTTGATAGAATGGGCGTTTTGGCGAAGAGAACATTGCCTGAAGCATGTGTTGCTGGCTTCCGGCAAAAATCCACCTCACATTGGGCGTTTGCTGGATTTTGGTGCGCAGAATGGCTTCAGTGTTTTTATCACTGTAATTAAGGATTTGTTGAAATTCGTCGATAGCCACAATGCAGGGCTTATCAGCTTGTTGCAGATAACGGAATATTTCATCGAGAGTGGTCGATGGGGATTTGATTTCGCCAATCCCCAATTCCAATTCGGGCAGTCCGGTGATGGCATCCATTTTGAGGCCTGCTCTGAGGGAGGCTACTATTTGGAAAAATTTGTCAGCCCACAGGTTGCGTTTTGGCTTAAGCTGCTCGAAAATAGATTTGCCAAGAAGATATACCATTTCCTCGAACGAAGTTGTGGAGTAAATATCCACAAAGAATGTGTAGAAATGGTCCTTTATTTCAGGTTGTTGCAACACATGATGTATGAGACCGGTTTTGCCTAAGCGTCGGGGCGATATGAGTCCCACATCGCGCTCGTTGGCAAGCTGGTGTGTCAGTATTTCTGTTTCCACTTCACGGTCGCAGAAATATTCTCCTCCGAGGTATCGGTTCACCACGAAGGGGTTCTTGGGGCAGTCAGTAGCCATAATCATGTTTTATTGCGTTTATAATTATTGCAAAGATAATAATTATAAACGCAATAACCAAGAATTCTCCAAAAATTTTGGCCCCGCAATGTCAATGCAATTCGGAAAGGAGAAAATTACGAAGATGCAAATGCTTTATGCCAACATAATTGTCATTTGATGACAAGAAAGGATTCATGGATACCACATATTTTGGATAATTGTCTTTTATTTTCATCAGATTTCCAAATTCGCGTTCCTCTGTTTCCTTAGAGGCAATCAAATATGTCACTTGTACATAGATGCGATTTGATCCCTTTTGTGCTACGAAGTCGATCTCGCCAGCGCGCAAAATGCCCACAGACACCTGGTATCCCTGCATGAGCAGATGATTCCACACCACATTCTCCATTACCTTTTCAATGCAATTGGATAGGCTGAATCCACAAATGCAATTTCTTAATCCATGGTCTGAAAAATAATATTTGTTGTTATTTTCAAATATCTTTTTGCCATGAATGTCATATCTTTTTACGGCGCGGGTTAAGAAAGCATTTTCCAGACATGAGAGATAAGCGCTGACTGTGGCCTCGGAAATCTTCTCCCCATTTCCTTTAAGGAATTTGTAAATGCTCCCTGGAGAGATAATCTTTCCTAAGTTGTCTCCTATAAAATGAGCCAAATTTTGAATAAAGGTGGTGTTCCTGATTTCGTTGCGAGTGATTACATCCTTGATGAGAATGGTGGAGAACACGCCTTGGAGATAACTGCGCACTTGCTCATCATCTTCAATATTGAAATTCTTAAGAGCCGGCATTCCGCCTATTCTTAAATAAGATAGTAGGCTCGCGTCGGAATCTTCCTTCCCATGAAAGTTAAGGAATTCCATGTAGCTGAGACTGTATATGGGGATTTCTATGTATCTCCCTGCCAATCTGGTGCTCAACTCAGTTGAGAACACATAAGCATTGCTACCTGTGGCTATGATCTGAAATTTATCTTCGGTATGGAAGCTCCTTAGTGCGTTTTCAAAATCTTTTATGTCCTGTACTTCATCAATCAATAGGTAATTGCGTGTTTCGGCTTTGTATCGCTCATTCGCATAGTCAACAAGGTCACGATAAGTCTTTATGTTATCGTTTATGCTGTCTTCTTTGTTAAGGTAGATGATATTTGCTTCTGGCTTATTCTCCTTGAGCCATTCTCTAACTTGTCGTAAGATAAAGCTTTTGCCAATTCGGCGTTGGCCAATTAAGAACAGCATGGTCTCTCTATCAATTAGGCCGATGACTTGAGCCAAGTAATGGGGCCGGATTATATTTTCCATAATTCCTGTTGAAATTTACCTTGCAAATATACAAACATATAATGTAAAAAACAAGCAAAAATGTCAAAAATCCGTGTTATAAGTTGGTGTTTTTGCAAATTCGTGAAGAATCCGTGTTATAAGTTGGTCTTTTTGCAAATTTCGGATCAAGACGAATTTCATGTGTTTTGACGAGAATCTACGAATTTACGAGAATCAACGAGCATATCTTATCTCATTAGAAATCACGAAATTAAATTCGTAGATTTTCGTTTATTCGTAGATTTTCGTCTTTATAAAACACAGGCTTTTCGGCTTGAGCCCAAATTTCTAATAATAGGAAAAGAACCAAGGGGGGGAAGAGATGTTTTTAAAGTAACAACTTAATTTGGTGTATTATGAAAGCGTTCGACAATGGAAATAAGAGTGTGGCGTGGTTTTGGGTGCTTCCGATTTTTGTGATTTCAATTCTTTTCAGCATCATAGGTTGGATAGCCTCCACACCCTCAATTTCACCATATTGGATTTGGCCACTTTACGTACTTGGATGGGCCTCGTTGTACCCCTGTTTTAAATACTGTCTTAAAAAGCACCCTACGGCCACGTGGATAGTAACCCTGATCCTGCTTGCAGCCACTACAGTGCTTATGATAATAGTGTTCCATCAATTAATTGTAAATCCCAATGCAAGATAAGGCCTTAGTTACAATTGCGGGAGTTATCTTTTGTGGATCTATTTTCACAGCCTCCTTGTTTTACGATTTTTCCCAGCCAAAGAATTGGCTGTGGATATTGTTTGCCACTGGCACATTGGGCATGATATGGATGCTCTGGCTATTGAGGGACACCCCAAAGTTCAAGTATTGGCTGCTCTATACCCTCCTTCTCTATGTCGGCTGCTTGGCAGGCATGCTGCTTCCCTATATTGCGTAACCCATGCACCTGACCACAAAATTTTTTGGCCCCGATTTGCACCTCCCCACAAAATTTTTCAGGGCCAATTTGCACCTCCCCACAAAATTTAGGGGAGGTTACAAGAGCCCAGTCATGTAAATGGGGACATAGAGGAGGCTGCCATCCTTACGCAAATCCTTTGTATATATTAGATACGGGGTGGCTATTCTACTCGGATACTTTTCGCAGAAAGCATCAAGTGAAGCATGAGTCTTATATCCAGAGGATTTCACCTCTATTGGATAAATCTTAGTATCATGACTCAGCAAGAAGTCCACTTCATAGTAAGTCTTTTTATTAGGAGTGGGAAAGGTATAGTAAAACAGACTGTTCCCTGAGGCTCTTAGCATCTGGGCTACCATATTTTCATATACATATCCCAAATCAGCTCTTAGTTTATCGCTTAGTAGTTTGGTATAGATTACATTATCAATATAGTCTTTATCACGAAAAGCCAAGGTTATGAACAATCCCGTATCGGCCAGGTACATCTTGAATTTGTCCTTATCTTCGTGCAATGAAAGACCGACATTGGGATCATTGGCATGATAGGAAATATTGACAGTCAGGGAATCCTCCACATCCACTATCGTTTCACCCATCCTTGAGGGCTTTCCATCATTACCTAAAATCCTGCCAATCTTATATCTGTTTGAATTCTTATGGAGCTCCGATGGTATGCCTCTGAAAAGCCGGGCTGCTCTTCCTGTAGAATCAATCTTATTGAAATCATCTTCGTAAAGATCCAGGATCGAGCGTTTCACCTCATCTACTAAGGCCAAATTATTTCGGTCAAGATATTCTGCAACTGCTTGTGGCATGCCACCTACCAGCATATAAAGCCTAAAATCTCGCATCATTTGGCGATTAAGGGCATCGCCTAACGATTTTCGGTTTTGTAGGAATTCTTTTATCAGGGGGATGGTATCGGAGTCGCCAAGGGCCCAACGGAATTCTTCGTAATCCATGGGATGCAAAGTAAGACGCGTTTCCTCGCTTGGAATTATGATGTCCTTTACATTCCTTTTGATGGAAAGCAAAGAACCAGTTTCGATATAATGATAGCGGCCATCAGCCACCAAGTGCTTTATGGCTTGCCGAGCCAAGGGACATTTTTGGATCTCATCCATTATAATTACCGATTCGCCAGGTACAAGCACTTTGTGATAAGCCGCCTGTAACTGGAGAAAGAAGTAATTGAGGTCTGAAATATCTTCGAATAAATGCCTAACTGACTCTGGAGCAATGGAAAAGTCAATTTTGATATAGCTTTTATATTGATCTTTTGCGAAGGTCTCAGCAAGGGTGGATTTGCCCACGCGTCGAGCTCCTTTGATTAGGAGTGCGGTGCGTCCGTTGCTTTGCTCCTTCCATTGGAGCATGCGGTCATATAGTTTGCGGCGAAAAATCGGATTCATAATTTATTGATTATGACCACAAAATTACAAATTTTATTCAAAACCACAAAATTTTTTAGACCTGATTTGCACCTCACCACAAAATTTTTCAGGTCCAATTTGCACCTCCCCACAAAATTTTTTGGACCCGATTTGCACCTCACCACAAAATTTTCATATTAAAAAGGCGTTTTATTTGTCGGGAAACGATATTTTTGTATCGTTTCCCGACAAATAAAACGCCTTTTTCCTTTTGTAAACGCAGTTGGGTTCTACTCTACATAGAGGACCAGGCCCTTGAGGTATTCGCCCTCCGGGTGGTAGATGTTGACGGGATGATCGGCTGGCTGGGTCAGCTGGTGCAGGATGCGCACGCGCCGTCCTGTCTGAGCCGCTGCCGAAAACACCGCCAGGCGAAACTGTTCCTTCGACACAGCCTGAGAGCACGAGAAAGTAAACAAGATGCCGCCGGGGGCTATGCGCTCGATGGCGCGTGCGTTGAGGCGCTGATACCCGCGCAGCGCATTGCGCAGGGCAGTGCGATGCTTGGCGAATGCCGGAGGATCCAACACGATCAGGTCATATTCACCCTGGCCAATATTGTCAAGAAACTTGAAAGCATCCTCAGCAAAAGCCTTATGGCGCTGGTCGCCGGGGAAATTAAGTTCCACATTGGCATTGGTCAGGCTCACAGCCTTGGCGCTGCTGTCGACCGAATGCACCAATTCGGCTCCACCGCGCATGGCGTAGAAAGAGAAGCCGCCGGTGTAGCAAAACATATTGAGCACCTTTCTGCCACGGCTGTACCGCTCGAGCAGAGCGCGATTGTCGCGCTGATCCACAAAGAAGCCCGTCTTCTGGCCCTTGAGCCAGTCGACATGGAACTTAAGGCCATTCTCCTCAGCAATATCAGTCTCATACTGTCCGATCAGATAAGAATTTACCGGGTCGAGATGAGCCTTGTAGGGGAGGGTTGTCTCGCTCTTGTAATACACATTCTTGATGCCCGCATCCAGTTTTACCAGAGCCTCGGCTATCTGATGGCGCGCGAAATGCATGCCCGGGCTGTGAGCCTGGATGACAGCCGTGGGGCCGTACACATCCACTACCAAGCCCGGCAGGAAATCGCCTTCGCCGTGCACCAGACGGTAAGCCCCGTCGATGCTCAGCGACTGGCGCAGGCGCAAAGCCTGCTCCAAGCGCTGGCGATAGAAATCGCTCCCCAATTCCGCGGTATCGTCAAAGGTGAGCATGCGCACCGCGATGCTGCCTATTTGATAATGGCCCAAGCCGATAAGCTGGTGGCTGTGGCTCTCTACGGCCACTACATCGCCCTCTTCTATGCCGTCGGGGATATGGGCGATGGCCCCGGAGAACACCCAGGGATGAAATCGCTCCAAGGATTCCTCCTTGTGAGGCTTCAATGTTATTACAGGATATTTGCTCATGATGGTAATGTCATTGCAGGGCGCGAATCAGGTCATTGCCATTGGCATACACCAATAGCAGCAGCAGGAACACGAATCCCACCGTGTTGGCGACCTCTAAGAATTTGTCGCTGGGCTTGCGGCCTGACACAATCTCCCAGATCAGGAACATGATGTGGCCGCCATCCAGGGCCGGGAACGGGATGATGTTCATGAAAGCCAGGATGATCGAGAGGAAAGCCGTGATTTGCCAGAAAGTGTACCAGTCCCACTTCTCCGGGAATAGGCCGCCGATGGTGCCAAAGCCGCCTACCTGCTGAGCGCCCGATTTGGTGAACAACAGCTTGAGCGACGACACATACATCGTAAGCTGATTGGTGCCCAGTTCCCAGCCTCGAGGCAGGCTTTCGAGCAAAGTGTATTTTACCTCCTGGAATGGGAAAATTTTGTCGGCCGGACGCAGCATGATGCCAATCTTGCCATTCTCGTCGGGAGTGATGTTGAGCTCCATCTCTTTGCCATTGCGCAGCACGAGCATGGGCGTCTCCTCATTGGCATGCTGAGCGAGAGCCGGGAAGAATTCTGTTAAGGTGGGGGTGGTGTCGTTGCCCACCTTGAGGATGCGGTCATCATCCTTGAGGCCGCCCTTCTGTGCCGGGGAGCCGCCCTGCACTTGTTCGGCAAATACCGGGATGCGCAGCCCCACGATGGGTGTCTTTAGGCTGGCTATCTCTTCCAGGGTCTCTTTGGGTATGGTGATGTTAACATTTTCGTGATGGTTGCGCAGCACAGTCACCACGGCGCCGGGCTGCACCATGTCCCAAAGCTGGGTATAGTCCTTGGGGTTTGCTGTCTTGCCATTGATGGCCATCAGGATATCGCCATCGCGGAACCCCGCCTCTTTCAGGGGCTCGGCATAGTCGAGGCCCTCGTAGGCGTCTTGGTAGGCGATGGTGTGCTCGCCCCAGTGGAAGGCTATTCCGGCATAGATGGCGATCGCTAAGATGAAATTGAAGGTGACGCCAGCCACCATCACCAGGAAGCGCTTCCAAGCGGCCTTCGAGCGGAACTCCCAGGGCTGAGCCTCGCCTTCGAGGGCTTTGACGCCCTTGGTCTCATCGACCATTCCGGCAATGTCGCAATATCCGCCCAAGGGCAGCCAGCCCAAGCCGTACATGGTAGCGGCCCACGATGGGCGCCCTTTCTTATTGACTGGGCTGTAAGCCTTGCCGCATTTGATAGTGAAGAGGGCATCTGACACTTCCTTTTCCTGGCCAGTGGCGGGGTCTTCCTCTTTTTTGGTCCAAGAGATTATCTGCAATTTCCCCTTGTCGGGAAAATATTTGAGCAGGGAGAACCAGGGGTTGAAAAATATGTAAAATCTATTGACTTTGATTCCAAAAAGTCGTGCGAAAAAGTAGTGGCCGAATTCATGGATGGTGACCAGTATCACCAGAGCCACCATCAATTGCAGGGCCTTGATCCAAAATGTCTCCAAATCAGTGTGTATTTATCGTTTTCGTTGTATAATGTCTTCGGCCACAAGCCGGGCCTCAGCGTTGGTTGCCACATAGTCTTGGTATGAGGGAGCTTCGATGAAAGGCACTCGATCAAGAGTCTCCATGATAGTGGCGTAAATCATGGGGAAACTGATGCGTCCCTGCAGGAAGGCAGCCACTGCTATCTCGTTGGCAGCATTGATTACGCAGGCAGCGTTGCCGCCCTTTTCCAGAGCATAGTAAGCCAAATTGAGGCAGGGGAATTTCTTGATGTCGGGCTCAAAGAATGTGAGCTGCGACATTTGCGCCAGGGTAAGCGGGGGCAGACGGTAATCGTCGCGCGTGGCTTCGCCCAGGGCGTAGGCGATGGGCAGGCGCATGTCGGGGGTGCCAAGCTGGGCCTTCACAGCGCCGTCGATGTACTCGACCATCGAGTGCACGATCGACTGCGGATGCACCAGCGGAGTGATTTTTTCCGGCTCCATGCCGAAGAGCCAGCGGGCTTCGATGATCTCGAAGGCCTTGTTGAGCATCGTGGCCGAGTCGATGGTGATTTTGGCCCCCATGTTCCAGTTGGGATGCTTCAGTGCGTCCTTGGCGGTGGCTTGTGCTATCTGGGGCTCGTTCCAGGTGCGGAATGGGCCTCCCGAAGCAGTAATGATCAGCCTCCGCACTCGGTCCTTATCCTCGCCCTGCAGGCATTGGAAGATGGCGGAATGCTCTGAGTCGACCGGATATATTTTTGAGGTTGATGACTTGAGCAACTCGGTGACAAGTTCGCCAGCCACCACCAGGGTTTCCTTATTGGCCAGGGCGATGTCTTTGTTGGCCCGGATGGCGGCAATCGTAGGTGCCAGGCCGCTGTATCCGACAGTGGCCGTGAGCACTGTGTCGATGCCATCGGCTGCGGCAGCTTCCTCCAGAGCTTTGGCGCCGGCTGCGGTAGCGATGCCCAGCGGCTGCAGGGCGTCGCGCAGTTGAGGGTATTTGTCTTCGTTGGCAATGATGGCCAACTGTGGCTTATGCTTTTTTGCGAGCTCGATGAGCTTGTCGGCTTGGTTGCCGGCTGCCAATACTTGAGCGCGATAGCGGCCCTGCGAGCGCTCGATGATGTCGAGGGCCTGCAAGCCTATTGATCCGGTGGCGCCAAGCACCGCTATGTTTTTGGGTCGATTCACAACTTATCTTGTTTTAAACTGCAAAGTTACGAAAAGTTTGTCATATCACCCCATAAAAATCAAAAATCGGCGCCATTGGCGCCGATTTTTATGATTTGATGATTGATATGGCAATGGTTATTTGTCTTCGGGGACTACGGGCATGGAGCCATAGCGGTGGTACTCGAAGGTGATTACCTGCTCTTTGATGTAGTTGATCATCTCGAGACGGCCCTCGCGGAACGGAGGCAGCGAAGCGATGAACTTGTCATTGTCGGCAGCTGCTTGCCATAGGCTCTGGTGCACGTCGGCATTTACTGTGCGCAGGCGCTCGTAGTTGGGGATGTCCTTGATGAACTCCTCTTTCTTCTGCACCTTGCACTCCACGCCGTACTTTTCGCACATCTGACGCACTTTGTCGAGAATCGGGTTCTTCTTGCCGATGCTGACAGTGAGCTTCACGCCAGCAATCTTGCATGCCTCGAGCACCTTCTCAACCTCGTCGATTCGGTCACCATTGATTACGCGGAATCCCATGGTCTTGATCGGGCGATAGCGGAAGAGGTTCTGCTCGCCAGTGCAGTGGTTCCAGTCGCGAGCCACGGCGAACTCCTCGTCCCAAGCCTTCTGATAGCTCTTCTCCCATTCCTTGATAGCACCCTTCTTGTCGGTGATGTTCATGAACTGAGCCACATAGTTGGGACCGCCTGCTTTCAGGCCGGGGCCGAATGCTGAGAGCTTCATGCCGCCGAAGGGCTGGCGATTCACGATGGCGCCGGTGATGCCTCGGTTGATGTAGAGGTTGCCGGCCTCGATATGGTCGCGCCAGTAAGCCTGCTCCTTCTCGTCGAGGCTCTGCAGGCCTGAGGTAAGGCCGTAGGGGAGCATGTTGACCCAAGCCACAGCATGGCGAAGATCCTTGACGGGACATACGCTCAGCATCGGGCCGAAGAGCTCGGTCTTGAACGAATAGTTGCCCGGTTTAACGCCCCACTTGATAGTGGGAGCCAAGATATAGTGCTTCTCATCCACCCAGCGCGGAGCCACGAGCCAGCTTTCGCCCGGCTCCAGAGTGTCGAGGGCTTTGAGCAGCTTGTCGTTCTTGTTGGTGATCATGGGGCCTACGATGTTGCCCTTGTCCCAGCATGAGCCCACCTTCATCGAGGTTGCGCAGTCGATGAGCTTTGACTGGAAGCTCTTGTCGTTGTATACGCTCTCCTCAACCAGCAGGAGCGAGCAGGCCGAGCACTTCTGGCCGGCATTGCCGAATGCCGACTGGCAGGCATTCATGATGGCATGGTCGCGGTCGGCAGCGGCGGTGATGATCATCACATTCTTGCCGCCGGTTTCAGCTGAGAGAGGCTTGTCGGGATTGGTGCGTATGATGTTCTGAGCAGTGTCAGTGCCGCCGGTGAGGATCGTATGCTTCACTACGGGCGACGATGTGAGCACGCGCAGGGCCTCGCGATCAGTGATCACTACCTGCAGGGCCTCCTTGGGCACGCCAGCAGCCCACATGGCCTTGGCAAACATCCATGCTACGGGAGCAGCCACGGTGGCCGGCTTCAGGATGCAAGTGTTGCCAGTAGCCAAGGCAGCGCAAACGCCGCCCAGAGGGATGGCGCATGGGAAGTTCCAGGGCGAGATTACCAGGATGGTGCCCTTAGGCGAGAGTTCCACAGTGCCCAGGTCTTCAAATTTCTTTACAGATGTGGTATAGTAGCGAGCATAGTCTACGCCTTCGCTCACCTCCACGTCGGCCTCAACGATTGTCTTGCCGGTGATGGCACTCATGCATCCGATGAGCTCGCCGCGAATGGCAGCCACAGCGTTGGCAGCGTCGGTGAGGATCTTGTGGCGCTCTTCGAGAGTCTTCTTGCGCCAGCCCGAAGGATCTTCGTCGGCAATCTTGAGGATTTCCTCGATCTGCTCGGGATTGGCCTTGCACATTTCGCATACCTCGACTTCGTCGTTCTGGCAGCGATCGTAATATTTAGCGCGATTGTTGGTCTCGACTGTCTTGTCGCCAATCTGCAGAGGAATCACCTCTACCTTGTCGTCCTTGCTCTTCTTCCACTCATCGTAGATCTTGGCGATCCATTCCTGGTTGGGATGGAGGTCAAAGTCGGTGTCAGGCTCGTTCTTCATCTCCCAGCTTGCTTCCCATGCATCGTAGGGAAGGCTGCGATTCATCTGGCGCTTCTGGCCGCGGAACACTTTGCCCTTGAGGTCGTAGGCTTGGTCGAATTGCTTAGCCAGGAAGTCCCAGGTGTCGGTGCCGGGCTTGAGGTTGAATGAGTAAGCGAGGAAGTTCTCGGGGCCTGTGTTCTCATCAAGACGGCGCACCAGGTAAGATACGGCGTTGAGGAAGTGTTCGTCCTTCACCACGGGAGCGTAGAGCAGCACGTAGCATCCCAGATCCTTCTGAGCGCGCCATACGTGGTTGGCCATGCCCTCGAGCATCTCGAAGCAGAAGTCAGAGGCGGGAGTGCCGTATTTCTTGGCCATCAGGTAGGCGTAGGATATGGTGTAGAGGTTGTGTCCGGCCATGCCCACATGCAGCACAGCTGCGTTTTCGGGCATCAGGGCGCGGTCGATGATGTCCATGTAGTTGGCATCGACCTCAATCTTGCTGTCATAGCAGGGCATCGGCCATCCGCGCAGACTTGACACTACGTTCTCCATGTCGAGGTTGCAGCCCTTCACGAGGCGCATCTTGATGGGCGAACCGCCTTCTTTCACGCGCTTGTGGGCGAATTCGAGCAGCTCGGTCTGGAAGTCCCAGGCATCGGGCAGGTAGGCCTGCACCACGATGCCAGCTTCGTAGTTCTTGAACTGCGGCAGGCTCAGCACCTCGAAGAAAAGCTTCTTGGTCATGTGGAAGTCCTTGTATTCCTCCATGTCGAGGTTGATGAATTTGGGCTTCGTCACTCCGTGCTTGTCGGTATATGGGAAGTCGATGGCTTTCTGATAGAGCAGAGTCATGCGGCGCATCAGCTCGGGGAAAGCCTCCTCGTAGTTGAGGGCGTGGGTCTGTGCGTAGATGCCGGAAATCTTTACTGAGATGTAGTTGATTTCGGGATTCTCGAGGGCGTCGAGATAGCTTTGGAAGCGGCGGTCAGCCTCGCCATCGCCCACCACGACTTCGCCAAGGATGTTGACGTTCTGTCCCACCTCCTGTTCCTTGCGGGTCTTGAGGTGCTTGTCGAGCTTGGTCTCCTCGGCATCGAGGCAGACAGCTTTGGTGTCTTTGCGGGTGCGCCACTTGATTATTGGTATTGCGATTGAAGGCACGAATGGCAGAGAGCCAGTTGCGCAGAATACTTTGAAGAGGAAACGGTCGCGGGCATTGAAGAAGCCGGGGATGCCGTATTCTTTCACCATCTCCATGATTCGCTTGGCGAGCTTGCGATTGTCACGGATCTGTGAGGTCTCGTCGAGCATCTTGCACAGGAACACCTTGTCGTTGTGATTCTGCACCATGTCGGCGTACTTCTCCTGTTCTTTCCTTTCTGCAGCAGTCAGTTGGGCTTCGCAGGCATCATAGAGGGTCTTCATTCTCTCATGAACCTCTTGTTTGGTCACCTTTACCATATTTCTATAGGGATTAGTAGTTAAATGTTTCTTTTCTGCGTAATGAGGAGGGGTGTTGAAACCATAACCCATAACCATCAAAGATTGGCAAATTTATATAAAAAAAGATGAAAAACCAAATATTTTTAAGGAAAAATCGACAAATGAGGTAAATTTTCAGCAATTTCACACTTTGCCGAAAAGGGACAAAAATTAAACAATGAGTC
>CAYTXF010000001.1:59229-64158 GCA_964440745.1 uncultured Bacteroides sp. | reverse complement strand
CCCGCGACCCTCGGCTTGGGAAGCCAATGCTCTACCAACTGAGCCACTACCGCGAAATCATGCGACAAAGTTACGACATTTTTCGGATATGACCAACTAAATCCTGATAAAATTCGTGAAAAAGGGCGGCATGCCAAAAATGACATGCCGCCCACAGAGATGGATATGTTTAATTATTCATCTTCGATTATTTGGGCAGAGATGACTGCCAGTTGGGATTCTGCACCACTCCGTAGCCAGTGTTGATTTCATCAACCGGAATCGGGAATACAACATTACCAAGTTGCACATTCTCAATGAAGGCTGCGATTTCAGGCGCGCCTGTTGAATAGACATTGCAAGTCTTGTTCCAACGACGCAGATCCCACAGGCGATGGCCCTCCTGGAAGAGTTCGCGAGCGCGCTCGTCCTGGATGAAGCTCTTCAATTCGGCCGAAGTAGCGGGCAGATCGTCGACGCTTGCGATATCGGGATTGCGCTTTGCTACAACCAGAAGATTCTCACGCGCATTGGTGAGGTCATTCTTGTTGAGATAGCTTTCTGCCTGGTTGAGGAACATCTCAGGAGCATTAATCAGATAATTGGTAGCAGCTGCGGGATTGCCTGTTGAGAAGCAGCCGAACTTTCCGCCATAAGCCATGATGGGCACAGCCGGAGTTGAGGTGCCAGATGTGGCCCAGAGGCAGCGGCGAATGTCATTTGCGCCCATGATTGACTCCAGATAGGGGCTCGGGCTATAGCCATAGGTGCTCCACAATGTGCCGCAAGAATTGGCGCTCCAATTGGTGGTGGCATCGATGGCAAGGTAGAACATGCTCTCGTCGTTGCTGCCGCCGCCATTGTAAAGAGCCTTGTAAGAGGCTTCGTCGTAGGTAAGCGTGTCGATGCCGCTGATTGCGATGGCATTCTGGGCTGCTGAGATCGAAGCGTCCCAATTCTCCATATAGAGCTGCACGCGTGACAAAAGTCCGTAAGCGGCTTCGGGCGAGAAGTAAGTGCCGCCCTGCACATATCCGCTCTTATCGAAATAAGAGATCGAATTGTTGAGGTCGCTTATGATCTGGTTGTAAGTTTCACCCAGAGTGGCGCGGCTCACCTGCTGCTCGGCTGCGATAGGCTCATCCACCACCACAATGCCAAGCTCTGAAGAGAAGTCAGCACCAGCCACCTTGATCTGGTGGCAGAACACATTGGCCAGATAGAAAGACCCATAGGCACGCAGAGCATAAGCCTCGGCCATATACATCTGCAGTTCTGCCAATTCGTCGCCAGAAAGCTCGTTCTCAAGCACTTTGCCGGCCTTGATGATGCGAGCGCTGTTGTCTACCACCTTGTAGCCGTAGTCCCAGATGTAGTAGAGATATGTGTCATTCTCTGTGGGAGAGAACTGATACAAAGTGTTGAAATGGCCATTCTGGCCATTCCAGTAGGATATGTCAGAGGCGATATCGCCAATCATCGTGCCATAGTTGCCCGCAAAATAGTAGCGGAACAAGTTGTAATAAGTACCATTGAGGGCATACCCCACATTGGTAACAGAGTTGAGGGCTGTGTCCAGATCGACAGCATTGTACTGCTTTGAATCCAGGAAGTCGTCGCCACAGCTCACCATCGCAGATCCCATCAACAGCATCGAGATGGCTTTTATATGTAGATTTTTCATTGTTTCGTTGTGGTTAAAGGTTATTAGAATGTAATCTGGAATCCGCCAGTGAATGAGAAGGCTGCCGGATACTGGAATGCGATTACGCCGCTTGCATAAGTATCGGGGTTGTAGCCAATGAACTCAGATGATGTCCAGGTGTGCACATTGTCCATGTTGATGAAGAAACGCACCTTGTCCATCAAAGCCTTCTGGGTAAGTTTGCGGGGCAGAGTGTAGCCAAGAGCCAAGTTGCTCAGACGCAGATAGCTGCCATTGTAGATCCAGCGAGTAGAATAGTTGCTGTTTGATACATAGTAGGGGTCGCCATAGATTGCCTGCGGATACTTTGCATTATGGTTCTCAGGTGTCCAAGAGTTGTCGACCAGTTCTTCGAGCGGTGTGCGGAATGAATTGGTTGACCAGCCGCAGAAGTTATGGCCTGTATCGATCACCTTGTTGCCTAAGCGGTAGTTGAACTGCATGGAGAAGTCAAAGCCGTAAGCGTTGGCAGTGATTCCAAAAGCACCCAGCACCTTGGGCTCAGCCGAACCCACATAGCGCTTTGCCGCTTCATTGTAGTTGTCAGTGGTCTCATCGCCTTCCTCATTGAGGTAGTAAAGAGCCTTTCCAGTATCGGGATCCACGCCAGCATACTCGCGGGTGTAGAACTGGCGATACGGGCGACCCTCCTCAATGATAGTATATGAACCCTCGATAGATCCATCGGCAAGCTTGAGCACCTTGTTCTTGTTCCAGGTCAGGCTGCCAAAGAAGCTTACGTTGGCGTCGCGGCCATTGTAAAGCACAGCGTTGATGCTAAGCTCGATACCACGGTTGAGAATCTTGCCAATGTTCTTGTAGAATGATGTCATACCGGTAGTCATTGACAGGGGCACCTCGTAGAGGGCGTCGGTGGTGGTGTCGTTGTAATAGTCGAATGTTACATTCACGCGATTGAAGACTGACAGGTCAAAGCCTACGTCGAATTTCTTAGATGTTTCCCATGTAAGATCATTATTGTAGATCGAAGCGGGAATCATACCCGGGCTCTGGTTGTAGTTGTAGCCAGCAGCATAGTAACCGCGTGCAGCATACAGCGAAGGAAGTGACTGGTTACCTACTGTACCATAAGATGCGCGCACTGCCAGGTTGGTGAGCCAAGTCTGGTTTTCCATGAATTTTTCCTTAGAGATGCGCCATTTTCCACCCACTGACCAGAATGTGGCCCAACGGCGATCAGCACCGAAGATCGACGAACCATCGGTACGGATCGATGCTGACAGATAGTAGCGGTTGTCATATGCATAGTGAGCATCGCCAAAATAAGAAGCCAGGCGAGACTCTTCGCGATAATATTCGCTGCCGAAGTCAGAAGCTGCGGTAGTCATGTCGCGCATGCCATCGCCGGCGAACGGGAAGTCGGCTCTTGCATGGTAGTCATAGTGATAATCGTAGCGCTGCATTTCCTGACCCAGGAGCACGCTTACATCGTGCTTGTTGTTGAAGGTGTAGTTCCAACCCAGAGTGTTGGTCCAAGTAAGGGTGCTGGTGCGCGAGATATAAGTCTGGCCCAAGCCATTGTAGTCCATACCCTGAGGATTGTAGACTGCGCTCCAATAAGAATACTGGTTCTGATCCACCAAGTTAACACCAAAGTTGGTCTTTGCCCAGATGCCGAAGGGGAGATTGAGCTGGAACCAAGGATTGCCCACAAATGTCTGGTTGGTCTGATCATTGAGGTCACCGAGGTTCTTGTCCCATACTGCGAGCGGGTTGTAGTAAGCGATGTTGGCATAAGAGCCATCATCCTCGTAAGCCTTGTCAAAGGGAAGCATGCGTGCCATAGCGCCTACAGTGGGGTTGGTGTAGCTACCGCCAGTGCTCTGCGAGAAAGCGCCGAACTTGCTCCATGACAGTGATGCGTTGACACCGGCCTGGAACCACTTGTACTTGGTGTCGAGGTTCAGACGTCCCGAATAGCGAGTATTGCTCGAGCCGATCACGATACCCTTAGAATCGCTATAGCCGACCGAAGCATAATAGTTGGTGTTGCCTGATGTGCCGTTGAAACTGATGTTGTATTCCTGGAAATGACCCTTGCGTGTCACAAGATCCATCCAGTCAGTGTCAGTGACGCCATCCCATCCAAGATAGTCCATCATATAGTCGTAGCACCAAGCATAATCGCGAGGATTTGAGGTGAGTTGCGTACGGTTGTAGTAGGATGTGGCAAAGAAATCCATCGACTTCTGTGCGTTGGCAAACTTCATGTTGTTGTTGGCCACTGATGAGAAGCCCTGCTTCATCTCCAGGTTAAGATGGAAAGTGCCTTCGCCGCCCTTCTTGGTAGTGATCACAATCACACCATTTGCAGCGCGCGAACCATAAATAGAGGTTGCGGCAGCATCCTTAAGCACGGTGACACTCTCAATATCGTTGGGGTTATAGGCGGCCATCGGGTCGAAATAGTTGTTGTTGGAGCTCATGTTGTCGTAGTCAGAATTGACTGGCACTCCATCCACCACATACAGGGGCTGTGATGAAGAAGACAACGAGCCCATGCCTCGAATGTATACCGAACCGTAAGCACCGGGCATTGAGGTAGAGTTGTTGTACTGGAAGCCCGGCACCGCACCTTCGAGAGTCTTCACGAAGTTCATGTCGTTCTTCTTCTCGATTTGAGCGCCATCCATAACGGTTGCGGCACCAGTGAACGATGCTTTCTTCTGCACGCCATAACCGGTCACCACCACTTCGTTGAGATTGGTGGCACTGCGCATCACGATGTTCATTTCTCCTGAGGTAATGTTCACCTCAGCCGTCTTCATTCCCACAAATGATACCTGCAGTTTGGTTACAGAGGTAGGCAATGCAAGGCGAAATTTTCCTTCGATGTCAGTGTTGCATCCTATGCGGGATCCCACACCGACCACTGAGGCCCCTACCAGAGGCTCTTCGTCTTCCGCGCTAATAACAGTGCCATATACTTCTCGGGTCTGAGCCAGAGCCGTAACAGCCACCATCATCATGGCGACAAGCATTAAACACAGCTTTTTCATACTCATTTTTGTTTACGATGTTAGTAATTTTGACCTTGGAAACGCTTTTCCTACAGTTAAGATTGGTTACTTGAGTAATAGTTTTTGTTTGAAATCGTATTATTTTTTGTAATATTTTGCTAAATCTTTTACTTTCTCAGACATTCTATGGGCAAAACTAAGCATTTTAATTTAAATAATTTTAAATGAATTGTTAATTTTAAGTGAATTTAACTAATTTGAGAT
>CAYTXF010000001.1:45272-59129 GCA_964440745.1 uncultured Bacteroides sp. | reverse complement strand
TTTAAATAATTTTAAATGAATTGTTAATTTTAAGTGAATTTAACTAATTTGAGATACAATTTAAACATTATTAACATAATGTTTTAGAATATTGCTTTCCAGCATAAAATTCAGCATCCATACCCCAAGAACCTGTTCGTCAAAAATTTTTTGTCATACCCCCAGAGCCAATTTGTCAACGAACTCCGGAGGAGTTCTTCCAAATAGCTACCATGTCCCAAAAATACAAAATAGGCGCCTTTGGCGCCTATCTGATGTAATGTAATTAATCTGATATCTATTCGAAAGAACTCCTCCGGAGTTCGCTGATGAATCCCGTCTTAAGTCTGAGGATTCGTCGCATTATTGATCAGAGCACTTCTTTGAGCGGGGTGTAGGGAAGATCCCAAGCCTCGCTTACGCCCTTGAAGGTGATCTTGCCGTCAACCATGTTGACGCCCTCGGCCAAGCCGGGATCAGCCTCGCAAGCCTTGACCCAGCCCATGTCGGCCAAGCGCAGAGCATAGGGAAGAGTGGCGTTGGTGAGAGCCAGAGTCGAGGTGTAAGGCACAGCGCCGGGGATGTTGGCCACTGCATAGTGCACCACGCCGTCGACCACATATGTAGGCTCGCTGTGGGTTGTCGGGTGAGAGGTCTCGAAGCAGCCGCCCTGATCGATGGCCACGTCCACCATCACGCTGCCGGGCTTGAGCATCTTCACCATGTCCTTGGTGATCAGGTGAGGAGTCTTGGCTCCGGGGATGAGCACTGAGCCAATCACCAAATCGGTTGTGGGAAGTTCCTGCTCGATATTATGCTGTGAAGAATAGAGAGTCTTTACGTTCTTTGGCATCACTTCTGCCACGTGGCGCAGCACGGGCAGCGAGATGTCGGTGATGGTCACGTCGGCGCCCATGCCCGAGGCAATCAGGGCTGCATTGCGGCCAACCACGCCGGCGCCAAGCACCAGCACCTTGGCGGGCTTCACTCCGGGCACACCGCCCATGAGCAGGCCCTTGCCTCCCTGAGGCTTCTCCAGGAAGCGAGCGCCCTCTTGCGCTGCCATGCGGCCTGCAACCTCGCTCATAGGAGTAAGCAGAGGCAGTGTGCCCTGGCGGTCGCGCACTGTTTCGTAAGCGATGCACACGCTCTCAGCCTTCATCATGGCTTCGGTCAGCTCCAGATCGCTTGCAAAATGGAAATAGGTGAAGAGCACCTGGCCTTTGCGGCAAAGGGGGTACTCGGGAGCGATGGGCTCCTTTACCTTGATTATCATCTCGGCAATGCCATAGACGTCCTCGATTGTGGGAAGGATTACGGCACCTGCTGCCTCATACTCAGCATCAGCGAAGCCTGAGCCTTCGCCAGCAGTGTGCTGCACGTACACCTTGTGTCCATGCTTTACTAGCTCCTTCACTCCTGCGGGAGTGGCGCCTACGCGGTTCTCGTTGTTCTTGATCTCTTTGGGTACTCCGATAATCATAACGGCACAAAATTTAAGGTTTTTCCTCCATTGGGAGGTGGCATTTTTTTATCGCGCCAAAATTACAAATAATCCTTAAAAACACCAAAAAAAATCGACAAAATCACTAATACAGGAGTACAGTAAGAGAAATCTCAGCCTGTGCCCCGGTTACATGCACCGCTTCTATGTCAGCTGTGGCCGATGGACCAGAAAAGAAACTGGAATAGGCATATTCACTAAGGTTTATTTTTGAGTAGGCGGAGTGCATGCCGTCAACTATTTTGCTTTTGTCGAGGAGCAGATACAGATCAGTGCATAACAAAGCACAAGCAGGCTTGCCCAGCGATTTGTCAGTGACAAGCACAGAACCCATTTCGCCCACACCCATAAGGCCCTCGGCCACACAAATGTCGATATTAGTGCATTTATGGGGATCGGGATAATCATCGGCAGTGCATGTGCCCTTATAATCAGGCAAAGCCGAGCATACTACTTTCCCTTGGGCAGGAATATTGTTTTGTAGCCATTCAATAGCCTGAGAACGATTTTCAAAGACTAAAGAATCGCCATCAAAAGCCTTAAGCTGCTTTTGAAAATTTTCTATAGGGTTGCCAGGCCATCCATAACCAGGAATTACCGGAGGATCATACGATTGAGGCTTGCCTTTTCGAATACGATCCAATATGGCTTGACGTGTATCACTTTCATTTTTCATATTAGCCAATTTTACGAGTTTTTATCTTCCTTATCCTTCTGTGTACGATTGTAGTATTGCCGGAATGTCTCAGCAGGTGGCTGGGGATCAACATGATTTGTTGCCCAAGGATTTACCGCTGATTCGGCGATTTCTGGTGGAATATTACGCAGAGCCCAAAGTGCGGCATTTTCAGCCATATGGAATGTTTTTGCCTTATCCAAGATTAATTCAGCCACGCTTTCCTCAGCATCATGTATAGGTTCTGACTGGTGTCTTATTACGTCTACACCGCGCCAGTACAAGATAAGTTCAGGTATGGGCACACGCACGGGACACATATCGCCGCACGAGCCACAATGGGTACAGGAATAAGGCAAGCGCGCATACTTGTGCAAGTCATAGCTCGGCATTAGCACTTCGCCGATTGGCCCCATATATACAGCATCGTAACTAAGGCCGCTTGTGCGTCGGAACACAGGGCAGGTATTCATGCATGCTCCGCATCTGATGCATTTAAGCACTTGCCAATATGCCTTTGCTGCCAATCGGGCGCTTCGACCATTGTCGAGAATTACTATATGCATTTCTTGTCCTGGTTGAGGACGTTGGATATGAGTAGTGAATTGGGTAATCTCAAGTCCTAATGCACTCCGGGAGAGCAATCTTATGAATACCCCCAAATCCTCAACTTTAGGGATCACTTTCTCAATGCCCATACTAAGAATGAAAAGTGGAGGCACCGTGGCGCTAATGTCGGCATCGCCCTCATTAGTGCAAATCACCACGCTTCCTGTTTCGGCTACTGCGTAGTTGACCCCAGCCATGCCAGCCTCAATCTTCTCATAATTTTTACGCATATACTTGCGCATCACACCATTCAGATAATGAGGATCGGTGATGTCAGGGTCGCTGCCGAGCTTTTCAGCAAACAGCGTGGCCACATCCTGCCGTAGTTTGTGGATAGCAGGCACCACAATATGGTCAGGCGGTTGATTATCGAGCTGCTGTATGCATTCTCCCAAGTCTGCCTCGTAGACGTAGATGCCGCGTTTCTCCATAAACGCACGCATCTCACACTCGTCCATGGTCATGGATTTTCCCTGGGTCACAGTCTTTACTCCATGTTTCTTAAAGAGTTGGTAGATTATTTCATTGTGATCCTCAGGAGTATCAGCCCAATGTATATGAATGCCGTTAGCTGTGGCATTTTTTTCAAATTCTTCGAGATATTGATCGAGATGACTTAGGGTATGCTTTTTTATTTGGGAGGCCAGTGTGCGCAAATCCTCCCACTCTGGTATTTGCGCGCATACTTTGTCGCGTCGCATGCAAGCATTCCACAAGCATCGGTCATGGCTTTCTCTATGGGGAATGTCGGCGATAAATTTGGCGCCGTTTTTTACTTGGTCAACTTGTTTACTCATGGCTGTGCGTCTCCGTTAAGAATTTCTGCAATATAAAAGAATTTGATATCCAACCCATTTTTCTTTGCCACGCCCTCTTGATGAAGAAGACATGAGAAGTCCTGAGATGTTACATATTTGAAGCCATTACGTGCGTAATCGCTTACTTTGTCAAGGCCTTGCTGACCGCTGCATGAAGTGTCCCATATTGAGAATGTGCCACCAAAACCGCAGCATTCTGACTGGCGAGTAGCATAACCTACTTCCAAGCCATCGACCATCTTAAGCAAATCTTCAGGCTTGCTGAAGTTTGGAATCATTAATTCTGTGGGTCTTGCCTGTAGAAGATAACGCAGCGAATGGCATCCGTTGTGCAAGGCTACGCGATGTGGAAAACTGGGCTTCCATGGCAATTCTTTTACCTTTAGGACATCATGCAAGAATTCAACTATATCATAGACATGTGTACGAATATGCTTCACTTGGTCGGTTTGGGGAATTGTGTTTAGGTGGTCGCGTATTTCTTCTGCGCAAATGCCCGAGGGCATTACCACAGCATCATAGGGTGCAAACAGAGGCACCAAGTTTTTTTGCACGGGGCAAGCCTTATGGCTGTAACCCATGTCATTCATGGGCATTCCGCAACACACTGCTCCCTCAATATACTCCACATCAAGATTATCAAACCTCTTAAGCAGGTGATAACTTGAAATTGCTGCTTGCGGGTGCAGTGCGTCGATATAGCATGGCACAAAAAAGCCTACTTTCATTTTATCCATACACTGACTTTTAATAAATACAAGAATTTAGGGTTTAAAACATTGAAACGTCGGTTTGCTTTATTTTGTTCTAACCTAATTCTCTTTTTAGATTGAAGACCCACATTCGGAAACTCCTATGGGCTATGAGGAAGGAATACAGGGGTGGAGAAGGAAAAATTTTAAGTAGGTTAATGAACAAGTGGTTTATTCTTTTGTTAAAAATTTCAGATACTAAGTTTCTAATCTTTTAATCTCCAATTGACTTATGAGCAAGAAATGCAGTGACCAGATTGTGGATATGATCCAGGAGGCCGGAATAAAACGAGTGTATGCAATCACAGGCGACAGCCTGAATGCAATTAATGATGCCGTACGCCGCAATGGCAAGGTAGAGTGGATACATGTTCGTCATGAGGAATCAGGAGCTTTTGCGGCTACCGCTGAGGCTCTGTTGACCGAACAATTGGCTTGCTGCGCAGGCAGCAGCGGACCTGGACATGTGCATTTGATTAATGGGCTCTATGATGCAAACCGTGCTGGCGCCCCAGTGCTGGCTATTGCTTCAACCTGCGGAAGCCAGGAATTCGGCACTCAGTATTTTCAGGAGACTAATACAATAAAGCTTTTTGACGACTGCAGCATCTACAACCAGATAGCAACCACGCCGGCACAGCTGCCCAGAATGTTACAGCAAGCCATGCAGCAAGCTGTCTCGTCAAAAGCTGTAGGCGTAATAGGCGTCCCCGGAGACTTGGCATTCAAAGACGCTAATGAAGGCACATCAAGCCAAAAAGTATTTGCGGTAAATCCTGTAATAGTACCCTCGGATAAAGAGCTTGAGGGTCTGGCTAAGCTTCTGAATGAAACAAAAAAAGTATGCTTTTATTGTGGATACGGCGCTCGGCACGCACATGATGAAGTGGTAGAAGCCTCCAAGCTCCTAAATGCACCCGTGGCCAACACTTACAAAAGCAAGTACGCAATAATGTATGATAATCCCAATATGGTCGGCCTCACGGGATTGTTGGGCTATCCTTCGGGCTATCAAGCCATGCACGAAGCTGAGGTTTTAGTGCTCTTGGGCACTGACTTCCCTTATGACACCTTCTTCCCAGAAAAAGATACACTTATAGTGCAAATCGACATTGATCCTAACCGCATAGGCCGACGCGCCCGTGTAGAATTAGGATTCTGCGGCGACATAAAAGCCACTCTCGCTCGACTCATCCCTATGCTTAAGCAGAAGACCGATGACTCCTATCTAAAGCGTCAGCTAAAATGCTTCGAAGCCACAGAGAGGCATTTTCGCGAACTCGCCCTTATGAAGGGAGAAACTGATAAGATTCAACCGGAATATGCCGCATATTTAATTGACAAATACGCATCTGATGATGCCATCTTCACTGCCGACACCGGCATGTGCAATGCCTGGTCTGCCCGCTATTTTACGGCCAATGGAAAGAGAGATTTGATCGCCTCATTCAACCATGGGTCAATGGCCAATGCCATGCCTATGGCAATGGGCGCCCAGCTTGCGTTCCCTAATCGGCAGGTCGTAGGAATGTGCGGTGATGGCGGCCTTACGATGCTTATGGGAGATTTGGAAACAATCCGTCAGTACAATCTTCCTGTCAAGCTATTCGTGTTCGAAAACCAAGCTTTAGGAATGGTGAAACTGGAGATGGAGGTAGCCGGATTGCCTGATTGGGAGACCAACCTTCCTGACCCCAAATTTGCTGAGGTGGCCAAGGGCATGGGATTTACAGGATTCGATGTGCAAAAGCCGTCAGAATTGGAAGAAGTTATAAAAAAGGCATTTGCAACTCCTGGGCCAGTTTTGGTAGCGATACACACCGATTCAAATGCCTTGACCATGCCTCCAAAAATTGAAACTGACCAAGTGAAAGGATTCATTGAAGCCATGACAAAAATCGCCTTCGAAGGCCGATTCAAGGAAATAGCAGATACCGTACGTGAAAATTGGATCGAAGCTTTTCAAATAGTGTAATTTATAAAATCTGTTCCAAAGTCCGGTTCGGGCTTTGGAACAAATTCCCTATCATTTCAACTATTTTTTATGTCACGCAATATCTGTACTGTAATTTTTTGGGGTGCTATTTGGGGCATCGCCGAAGCAACAATCGGATGGTTGTTGCATATTCTCCATGTGCATGCGGTAGGAGTATGGATGTATCCGATTTCTCTTTTCTGCATGCTGTCAGCTTTTAGGATTTCTGGCAAGGTGAATTCGATTGCCTATGTAGCTGTGGTTGCAGGCCTGGTAAAGTTGGTGGATTTGTTAATTCCTACCGGGGCACCCGCTTTCCACATTATCAATCCTGCTCTCCACATAATGCTTGAGGGCGTAGGAGCCGCTGTCTTTGTAAAAATTATATCTTCTCATAGGTTGCCAATTTATGGCGGATATCTTGTAAGCCTGGGATGCATATTGGCTTACGGATTCGCATATAGAGCACTGCAATTGGGATTTTCAGAATTTTGGATTTACAACCCAGGGGCTAAATTGTTTTGGACATCCGAAAGATTAATGCCATGGCTTGGCCAACAGCTGATTATTGCAGCTTTGTTATATTGCGGCTACCTTGTAATACAGCGAATGCGTTCTGCCCGATGGAAGCCTCAAGTATCTTCTGCCGCATCGGTAATCGCTCTGATTATAGCTCTCGCTGTAAATATAATAGCTTAATGGCTAATCCGCTGGGAAGCTGGCTTTCCTCAAAAACAAATGAATTATGTCACCACAACCACTACCCTCACATAATATCAAGGTAAATGGGTCGCCGCTAAAAGGATTAATCGGCGCCACCATCGGTTTCTTTTTCGGATCGGCAGCAGTGTCGCTATTTGGCCCGTCGGCAACCCGCCTTAAAGAAGCCATGGATCTTGATCCCACATTGGTGGGGATGCTTGTAGCCATTCCCTCATTATCAGGTTCGATACTGCGCATTCCCTTTGGCGCCTGGGTTGACACTACGGGCGGCAAAAAACCCTTTACAATATTGATGGTGCTATCAGTAATAGGCATGCTTGGCCTGACGTGGCTGATCAATGGATATTATCCTGATCATATGCACGGATATTACCCCTTGGTACTGATATTTGGACTATTGAGCGGATGCGGAATAGCCACATTCTCTGTAGGCACATCGCAGATTTCTTATTGGTATCCACGAGCTAAGCAAGGAAGCCCGTTGGCAACTTATGCTGGCATCGGCACACTTGCCCCAGGTATCTTTGCTTTGATAATACCTCTTTATCTTGCCCGGTGGTCATTCCAATCGGTGTATGTATCTTGGAGTGTTTATCTAATAGTGGGCACCGTGCTCTACTGGTGGCTGGGCAAAAATGCGCCATATTTCCAGGGGCTGAAGCATGGCATGACCAAAGCAGAGGCTATATCTTTTGCGGCCTCTCATGGCGAAGATTTGGTGCCTGCCGGCAATGTGAAGCAAAGTCTTGTGACATCAGCAAAAATCAAATACACATGGATTTTGGTTTCATTGTATTTCACAACATTTGGCGGTTTCTTAGCACTTACATCATGGTATCCTACTATTTGGAAACAAGTTTATGAATTCGACAGCATAAAGGCTGGAGTCTTCACAGCTATATTTTCTATACTTTCTGCATTGCTAAGAATTGTAGCGGGCCCGATTTCCGACAAAATAGGCGGCAAGCGTTTGTGCATGCTGTCAATGTGGGTGCTTTTGGGCAGCATAATCGGAATAATGTTTTGCAAAGCCTTGATATGGACCATTGTATTCACTATCATTATAGCAGCAGCCATGGGTTTCAACAATGCTGCCGTGTTCAAGTTAGTGCCCCGTTTTGTGCCTCAGGCCATTGGAGGTGCTTCGGGATGGGTCGGAGGAATTGGAGCTTTTAGCGGTTTTGTGTTGCCAACTCTTATGGGCTGGATGGTGTCGCAGTGGGGCACATCATGGTATCTTCTCGGATTTGTAGTCTTTGCTGTGCTAGCTCTCTTTAATATTTTGCTGCTCTCAGTGTCTCTTAAAGAAAATAAAACCATAAAAAGCCCGTCGAAATGAACCTCATAGAAAAATTCAGCTGTTTTGTCAAGGCTGCGGCAACATCAGTAAGAGGCAGCTCTGCTTCTGATCCGGAATATGTGCAAGAGGAGGTAAGGGATCGCTCCTGGGAAGACTTTTATCGTCATCGCTGGCAGCACGACAAAATAGTGCGCTCAACACATGGATGCAACTGCACTGGGTCATGTTCTTGGCAAATTTTCGTAAAGAATGGCGTGGTAACCTGGGAGCTGCAACAGACCGATTATCCTCATACGCGACCCGGACTCCCCAATCACGAACCCAGAGGCTGCCCTCGTGGCGCAAGCTATTCTTGGTACCTTTACAATTCTGGAAGAGTAAAGCACCCAATGATTCGCCGACAACTGCTGGAAGCTTACCGTCAGGCTAAGCAAAGTTTCAAGGATCCTGTCGATGCCTGGGAAAATGTGGTTAATGATACAGAGAAAAGAAATTCCTACACATCAAAACGCGGACTCGGCGACCTGGTGCGTTTGCCTTGGGATGAAGCATTGGAAATCATCGCCGCTTCCAATATTTATACTATAAAGAAGTACGGTCCTGATCGCATTGCCGGTTTTTCTCCAATTCCAGCATTTTCTATGGTGTCATATGGCGCAGGCACTCGATATTTAAGCCTTATAGGGGGCACGATATTGAGTTTCTATGACTTTTATTGTGATTTGCCGCCATCCTCTCCCCAGATTTGGGGTGAGCAGACTGATGTGCCCGAAAGCAGCGACTGGTATAATTCGACCTTTCTTATGCTATGGGGGTCAAATGTACCCGTAACACGCACTCCAGATTCGCCTTTTTACACTCAGGTGCGTTATCGGGGCACCAAGGTGGTGGTGGTTTCACCTGACTATAACGATGCTGCCAAGTTCTCTGACATATGGCTTAACCCGTCGCAAGGCACTGACTCAGCTCTGGGAATGGCCCTTGGGCATGTGATACTGCAGGAATTCTACATTAACAAGTCCACGACTTATTTTGATGATTATGCGCGCAGGTTTACTGACCTGCCTTATCTTGTAAAGATTATACCCACAAAAGATGGCAGGTTTAAGAGCGGCAGCATACTGAGGGCAAGCGATTTTGCCGATGATTTGAATATAAAAAAGAATCCATTTTGGTATCCAGTACAAATCGATGAAACATCACAAAATTTCGTAGTGCCTAAAGGGAGCGTAGGAGCGCGTTGGGCCAATAATGGCACATGGAATACAAAAATAGAAGACGTACGCACCGACGCTCCATATTGGCCAGCTTTAACCATTCTCAATAAAAATTGCGAAGTGGTAGATATTGAATTTCCTTATTTTGGAGGCTCCAAATACGCTAATCCGTTTTTTGAGACTAACGGCGCTATGGATACCGTAACCCATAAAATTCCAGTAAGGAAAATCAAAACCAAGGAGGGAGATACATATGTAGCCACAGTGTTTGATGTGATGTGCGCTCATTATGGCGTCTCCAGAAAGAAAATCGGCTCAGAGGCGCTTGAGCTCCAATATAAAGAGAACCGGCCTTATACCCCTGCCTGGGCTGAAACAGTCACTGGAATTCCTATGGCAAAAATTATAAGTGTAGCTCGCCAATTTGCCCAAAATGCCGAGCAGACAAAAGGCCGCACAATGATAATAATCGGAGCAGGCGTTAATCAGTGGTTTCACACTGACATGACCTATCGAGCAGCCATCAACTGTCTGGTACTATGCGGATGCATAGGGCAGTCGGGGGGAGGATGGGCTCACTATGTAGGTCAAGAGAAAATACGCCCAATGGCTGGCTGGGCCGTATATTCATTTGCCAGCGATTGGAACCGGCCAAGCCGACAAATGAATGCGACAAGCTATTTCTATGAACATTGTGATATGTGGCGTTATGAAAAGATATCTTTGCAGTCGCTATTGTCGCCATTAGGCAACACCGATAGATGGAAGGATCACCAATTTGTGGATGCTAATGTGATGGCTCAACGTATGGGTTGGACTCCTTTGTCTCCTCAAATCGATGTAAATCCTATTGATATCACCAGGCAAGCTCGCAAAGCTCATAAGGATCCCGCTGAATTCCTTTGCCAAGGGCTTCATGACAGGTCAATAGAATTGTGTTGTGACAATCTTGACAAACCTTCAAATGTGCCACGCAATCTTTTCATATGGCGATCCAATCTTTTGGGATGTTCGGGTAAAGGTATGGAATACTTTATGCGTCACCTATTGGGCACACAGAGCAATGTGCTTGGCCTTGACAATAAAGATTCAGGCTATCCCCTGCCTTTGCTTGAACCTTGGGCAGATGAAGCTCCTCGTGGCAAATTGGATTTGGTGGTTACTATGGATTTCCGAATGACCACGTCAAGCCTACATAGTGATATTGTGTTGCCTGCGGCAACCTGGTATGAGAAAAACGACATTAGCTCCACCGACATGCATCCGTTTATCCATCCATTTTGTCAAGCCGTTAATCCTAATTGGGAGGCACGCACTGATTGGGATATATTTAAGGAATTATCACGCAAGATTAGCGAACTTGCGGGCAATCATCTACATGAAGAGGAAGACCTGGTGCTGACTCCCATGATGCATGATTCTCCCTCAGAGATTTCTCAACCCCTCTGCTCTGTTGATTGGAAAACATTGGACCAGATGCCGGTGCCTGGGGTAAATTTTGCCAATGTAGCCGTTGTAAAGCGTGATTACCATCAAATTTTTGACAAGTTTACATCTGTGGGCCCTTTGATTACAGAAAAAGGCATGGGAAACAAGGGAGTAAGCTGGAGCGGAGATTTGGCCACCGAACAATTGAAAAAGCTCAACGGGACGGTGTTGAGAAATGGAGTTTCGAAAGGACAGCCAGTAATGGAAACTGATATCCAAGCAGCCAATACTATCCTCTATCTATCGCCTGAGAGCAACGGAAAGGTGGCAATTGAAGCATGGAAGAATCTTGACCATCGAACTGGCCTCAACAATGTAGCGCTTTCAATACAGGACGGCGACAAACTAATCGATTATTTCAACATAGTGCAGCAGCCACGCAAATCCCTTACGGCCCCTACTTGGAGCGGTTTGGAAAGCGAAGAAGTGAGCTATAATCCTGGGTATATCAATGTACATTACAATGTGCCCTGGCGCACTTTGTGCGGACGCCAGCAGCTTTATCAAGATCATCCTTGGATACTGGATTTCGGAGAGGCACTCCCTCAATACCGCACACCGATTTTTGATAGAGATTTAGAACAAATCATAAAAAAATACAAAATCAAGGAGCCCGTTATGGCTATCAATGTGATGACGCCTCACAGCAAATGGACCATACATTCTACTTGGAGCGATAACAACCTGATGCTGACATTAGGCCGAGGAGGCGCCCTTATATGGATTAGTGAGAAAGACGCAAATAAATGTGGGATTAAGGATAATGATTGGATTGAGATTTTCAACGACAATGGAGTGTCAGTGGCCCGTGCCGTGGTAAGTCAACGCATGCCCATAGGCGGTGCCTATTATTATCACAATCCTGAACGCACTGTCAATATGCCTCTTAGCCGCATCACTGGCAATCGAGGAGGTTTGCATAATTCTATCGCACGCATTTGCCCTAATCCCTTACATATGATTGGTGGCTATGCCCAGATTTCCTACAGTTTCAATTATTATGGCTGCATAGGTTCGAATCGAGATGAAATATGCTTGATACGCCCTCTTGACCATGTAGAGTGGGAATGAGAAGTAGTAACCAAAGAATTCACGACTATGAAGATAAAAGCAGAAATATGCATGGTGCTTAATCTTGACAAATGCATTGGATGCCAAACCTGCTCAGTTACTTGCAAGAATGTGTGGACCACACGCGAGGGAATTGAGTACGGATGGTTCAATAACGTTGAGACTAAGCCAGGCACTGGCTACCCTACGTGCTGGGAAGATCAAGAATGTTACAAAGGCGGATGGAAGCTTGACCGCGAGAGATTGATCCTGATGCAGGGATCGCGCGTCAAAGAGATTGCAGGTATTTTTGGTAATCCACACATGCCTGTCTTAAAGGATTACTATGAACCATTTACTTTTAATTTCTCTACATTGCAAAAATCGGGAGCACTCCGCACTCCGCCTTCTGCCCGTCCTTATTCAATTGTCACTGGCAAATTAATGAATAAAATTGAAAAAGGCCCTAATTGGGAGGACGATTTGGGAGGCGAGTTCTCTACTCGCAGCGCAGATCCAGCCTTGAAAGGCATGGATACCGCCGGATGGGATGCCCTTGACCGTACATTTATGATGTGGCTCCCTCGCCTATGCAACCATTGCTTGAATCCGGCATGTGTGGCTTCTTGCCCTTCAGGTGCTATCTATAAACGCGATGAAGACGGCATTGTGCTAATCGATGAAAGCAAATGCCGTGGATGGAGAGAATGCGTAAGCGCATGCCCTTACAAAAAAATTTATTTCAATTGGCGCCGAATGCGTAGTGAAAAATGCATATTTTGCTATCCCCGCGTAGAAGATGGGCAGCCTCCCGTATGCGCTCATTCATGTGTAGGCCGCATAAGATATGTAGGAGTGATGCTTTACGACCAAGATAAAATCAGCATGATTTCGAGCATCCCCAACGAAAAGGACCTTTATGAGTTCCAGCTCTCGGCTTTTCTTGATCCAAATGATCCTAAGATTGAGACCGAGGCATTGCGCCAGGGCATTTCTCAAGTATTTGTAAATTACGCCAAAAAATCGCCAGTGTGGAAGCTCATTAGCAAGTGGAAGATAGCCCTGCCTCTGCATCCAGAGTTCCGCACTCTGCCAATGCAATGGTATATACCGCCGCTTTCACCAGAGCTGCAAGCTGAAGCTGAGTTTACAGAGTTCATACCAGGAGTCGAGCAACAAAGAATTCCTCTGCAATATCTTGCCAACTTGTTTGCCGCCGGCGATGTGGAGCCCGTGAAGAATGCGCTTGACAAACTCGTGGCTTTGCGCAGATATATGCGCGATGTGACTTTGGCTCCAGACGAATCCTCTTCAACATTGAAGCAAGCTGAGAATAAATTAGAAGATAAATTGGAGAATCTTATAGATAACCATTTACCCAATTCCATAAGGAAAATCAATGTGCCTTTCATGCTGGGCCTTTCCCGGAAGGATTATCAAGAAATGTACGAACTATTGGCTTTGGCTGATTATGACAAGAGATTTGTAATCCCATCGCGTGAAGTGCACAACAATGACAAACCTTTCGACCTGCGTTCTTCAGAGGGCTTCCCTACTCCAGCCTATGGCAAAAACAAGCCCTTTAATTTATTTGGTGGCATGTAACCTTAACACATAAGGAATCTCCTTTATTAAAGATTAGCTTTTTAAGATTATGAATGTCGATTATAAACTAATTGCAGCGCTGCTTGATTATCCCCAGCCTCTTACAGCGGAGATAATTGGGGATTTGGAGAATATTCTTGGCCAATGCGTCCTCATGGATG
>CAYTXF010000001.1:0-45172 GCA_964440745.1 uncultured Bacteroides sp. | reverse complement strand
GCGGAGATAATTGGGGATTTGGAGAATATTCTTGGCCAATGCGTCCTCATGGATGAAAAAGACAAGGAGGGTATTCGCACATTTGCTCAAGGGCATAATGCTCTCCCATTGTTAGATTGGCAACAAGAATACAGCAACACCTTCGACACAAGCCCCGTTACAAGTCTGTATTTGTTTGAACATGTCTATGGCGATTCTCGAAAAAGAGGGGCGGCTATGTGCGCGCTTAAGGAAACTTATAATATGCATGGGTTGGAGATATCGAATGGCGAACTTCCTGATTACCTGCCCATTTTCCTGGATTTTCTTTCTATGCTTACCCCTATCGAAGAAACTAAAAACTATTTAGCGGATATATCTTCTCTGCTCGACAATATTGAGAAATCTCTTGCTAAGGCCAACAGCCACTATGCTTTATTGTTACCGCCATTGCAGAGGATAGCCGCCGAAGGTCAGTCCCATCCTCTCCCCCAAGAAAACACGTAATCCCAATCCAAATTGCATTACCAGGATATTTAGTTAAATTTCTTTTGTCATGGCAACCTATATCAACGAAATCTTATTGCAGTTTCTGCCTTATATTGCATTGACAGTAGTAATATTTGGCACACTCACACGCATCATATTTTTTAGAGCATCTATCCAGGCTACCTCCACCCAGGCTTTGGACAATGGCCGCATGTTTAAACTCGGAATATATCTATTCCATTATGGAATTGTGTTTGTGTTTCTGGGACATATATTTGGATTGCTTACTCCAGAATGTTTGTACGACTGGTTATTTTCGCCCGCCTTTAAGCGCATACTTGCCATCGGATTGGGAGGTTTCTTCGGTGCGATGGCCTTTGTAGGCATGATGCTGCTTACTATTCGCAGGTTTGCCGATGGCCCAGTGTCAGTGACATCGTCATTGCAGGACAAATACATCGATGTGTGGCTGTTGCTTCAGATAGGATTAGGATTAGGATGCACGGTATTGTCGGCATGCGGGTCGCTGGCTAATTATTTATCGTTTGACGATTGGGCTCAGGGTCTTGTTGTGTTCAAATCAGCTCCTTGGGAATACATTTCTCATTGCAATCCGCTTTACAAAATACATATTGTCAATGGGTTTTTGATATTTTTGGTATTCCCGTATTCAAAACTCATACATTTTGTGGCCACACCTTTGGGTTATCTCCTTAGATGGGGGCAACAAAAGGTTTGGATCAGAAAGAATTAAGGCTATAAGCCCTCGCCTATTGTCACACCTGGCACTATCGTTGTAGATCCCCCTATCCATACGGCCTGTTTCGGCGCTTGAGAAGGAGCCCGCATACGAAGGCTGTCCGCACTTGAAGACCCGATCCTCTCCCTCGAAGTCCCCTCCTTTTAGAGGAGAACTTTTCTGAATCACTGATAAAAGCCCTTAGCTGAAGGGAGATACCTTTCTGGATTAGTTGGAAAAATTTGTAAGGACAGATTTTCTGTTTTTCCGAGGAAAAAGTGCTATCTTTGCAGAAACCTCTTAAAAGTGGAATTTATGGAAAATTTAAAATACCCCATAGGAATACAGACATTCCCTAAAATACGTAGGGATGGGTATTTATATATAGATAAAACCAACTATATTCAAAAATTAGTATCTACAAAGGCATATTATTTCCTTAGTCGCCCTCGTAGATTTGGAAAGAGCCTGTTAATTTCAACACTTGAAGCTTATTTCTCTGGGCAAAAAGAGCTTTTCTACGGCTTGGAAATTTCTAAGTATGAAAAAGATTGGATAAAATATCCGGTTTTTCATTTTGATCTTAACACAGGCCAATATGATAATCCTAATGGGGTGTATGAAAGATTAGGTGATCAGTTAAGCAACTACGAAAAAGAATTTGGATTGGTTGAGTGTACTGGCTCTTTGGGAAGTCGTTTTGGAAAGTTGATAAAAAAAGCTTTTCAGGCAACAGAGCACCCAGTGGTGATTCTGGTTGATGAGTATGACAAACCAATCCTTGAAACCATCCACGATGAGGCTCTACAAGAAAAATTCCGCAATGAATTGAAACCATTTTATGGTTGCTTAAAGACATACGATCAATACATTGATTTCGCCTTTCTCACCGGTGTCACCAAAATAGGGAAGCTAAGTGTATTTAGTGATCTTAACAACCTTATTGATATTTCCATGAACGATGAGTATGCTCAGATTTGTGGTATTACTCGCCATGAAATAGAATCTCAGTTAGCCGAGTCAGTTGAAATTATGTCTAAGAGTCGTGATGTTTCCGTTGAGGAAATGCATCACCAACTTAAGCACGCTTACGATGGTTATCGCTTCACCAATGCAGATGCGAAGGTTTACAATCCATTCTCTTTGCTTTCCGCACTTCGTGTACAGAAAATTGATGACTATTGGTTTGAGACTGGCACACCCACTTTCTTGGTTCGTCTCCTTAAGGAGCATGGGTTCAATCTTTGGGAAATGGATAGGGTACAACGCCAGATAAGTGCCATCAAGAGTGTGAATTCCTTTGCTTCCGACCCTATTCCAGTCCTATACCAAAGCGGTTATCTTACTATCAAAGAATGGGATGATGGATTTAAAATCGTAGATTTAAGTTATCCCAACGCTGAGGTGCGCCGTGGCTTTATCAATTCCTTGTTGCCTTTATATGCGGGAGAAAAGGCCAGCAATGAATTCGATGTGAGAAAGTTTGTTCGCCAAATAAAGAATGGAGATGTGGATGGCTTTATGGAGCAGCTTCAGGCTCTCTTTGCAGACGTCCCATCAGTAGATGTGGAGGATTTCAAGTACGAAGCTGAGTTCCGCAATATGCTCTATATCATTTTCTCAATTCTGAGCTTTTATACCGAAGCAGAAAAGCACATGAATAAAGGCAGAGTGGACTTGGTGGTTAAGACTGCCACTACAGTGTATGTAATGGAATTCAAGCTTGACGGCACTGTCGAAGAAGCCCTCGAGCAGATAAATTCGAAGGGTTATGCCATCCCTTATTCCGCTTCAGGGAAGGAAGTAGTAAAGATAGGCGCCGTCTTCAGCAAAAAAGCCCGCAACCTCACCGCCTGGAAAATCGATTAAAAAGGATGTGTCATAATGCATATTACCCTGGGAATCCCAGCGGGATTCTTTCAAATAGATAGGGAAATCTCCAAAAATAATCAAAAATTGGCACCTGCGGTGCCAATTTTTGATTAAAAAGAGATAATCTTGTATCTAATCGAAAGAATCCTTCCGGGATTCCTTGACGAAAGCCTATTATGACACACCCTCAATCCTTAAAAACACCAAAAAAAATCGATAAAATCTTAAAATGCTCTCTCGGTCTAACGCCAATTTTCCGTTTTGAAAAAACTATCATTCAAGATTGGGGAAAAGTGAAAACTATTTCGTAACTTTGCAGAATTATGAAGATTTTTTCTAACGATCAGATAAGAGCCATCATTCAGTCTACGATCGAGAATGATGGGATAAGCCCTCTCGAACTCATCGAGCGAGCAGCCACCGGCATTGCCCGCGAGATTGGTGACCGATGGTCGCCAAGTCGCCGCATGGTGGTCTTTGCGGGATGGGGAGGCAATGGCGCCGACACTTTGGCCGGATGCCGCCATCTGATGCGACAAGGCTACGATCCCGAAATATTTCTATTCAACATAGGCGGCAACCGCTTGAGCGGATCATGCGCGCGATGCCGCGACATGCTTAAGGAGGAATTCCCCGACGTGCGCCTCCACGAAATCGTGCAGCAGTTTGACCTGCCCGAGCTTGACCGCAACTGCGTGGTCATCGACGGCCTCTTTGGCAGCGGCCTTGAGCGAGCTTTGCCCCAGAGCTTCAGCATGGTGATCAGATCCATCAACGATTCCGAGGCCGACATCGTAGCAATCGACCTGCCATCGGGCCTCTTCCCCGACTGCAACACCAACAGCATCAACAACAACATAATCCATGCCACCCTCACGCTGGCCATCGGTTTCCCTCACCTGGCGTTCTTCATCGACGACTACGCCGAACTGGTGGGCGAATGCCTGACTCTCGACTTAGGGCTTAACCGCGAAGCAATAAAGCGCACTCCCTACACATTTTACCTCATCACCCGCAAGGATGTGAAGCGAATACTGCGTCCGCGTTGGCCCGAAAACACCAAAAAGGAATACGGCTCAGCCTTTATTGCCGCCGGAAGCTATGGCATGATGGGAGCCGCCGTGCTGGCTACCCGGGGATGCCTCCGCGCTGGAGCGGGCAAGGTGACCTGCTATTCTCCGCGCTGTGGATACTATGTGATGCAGAGCGCCGTGCCGTCGGCCATGTTCATGCGCGACAGCCACGATGTGGCCATCTCTGAAATTTCGCTCAAATACAATTACAATGCCATCGGCATTGGCCCGGGCATTGGCACTGCCGACATCACCATAAATGCCCTGGAGAATTTCCTGAAAGTGGCCAACGCCAATGGCAAGCCGCTGGTGCTCGATGCCGATGCCCTCAACTGCATAGCAGTGCGTCCGCTGATGCTCAACTATCTGCCCGTGCTGTCGGTGCTTACCCCTCACGAGGGCGAATTCGACCGCCTCTTCGGCGATCAGCCATCGGCTGAAGCGCGCCTGAGAACGGCCATTGAGAAATCGGCCTTCTACAATGTGATAATAGTGCTCAAGGGTCGATACACGGCCATCGTGCGACCCGACGGCAAGGTACACATCAACAGCAGCGGATCGCCCGCCTTGGCCACTGGCGGCAGCGGCGATGTGCTCACCGGAGTGATTACCGGCCTGATCGCTCAGGGATATACTCCGGAGACAGCAGCCATCATCGGCGTGTACGTGCACGGCGTGTCAGGCGAAATATGCGCCAAAGATCAAGGCACCTATGGCACAATCGCCGAAGACATCGCCGACAATATCGGCCGCGCCATCAATTTAATAATGAATAATGACTGACCCACAATGAATATGATATCCATTTCCGACCGGCTCTGCCGCGCTTCACGCTCGATCATGGCCCTGTGCGCTATCTCTGTGCTTGCCACCGGAGCCTCAGCGCAGACCACAACCAAAATGACCGCTGCCAAGGCCAATGACTATGGCTTGGTGTATTGCCTGCCCAACACTGTGCTCGACATTACCATCGAGACCGAATACACTGAGCAAAAGCCCGGCCAATTCTACAATTACGCCCGCCGCAATCTCAATATTGACAATGCCATCACCAAGGAGTCGCTGACTGCCAGCGTGAAAAGCATAGTGATCACCCCTCGCGGCGAGGCCAACAAGGACAACGAATGGCTGATGAGCTTCAAGGGCGGAGTGGCCACTTACATCATACTTAATGGCGACAATGTGCCAGTGGCAATCAATACGGAGAACATTCCCTCGACACCTGCGCCTGACCTCCCCAAGGCTCAAGCAGCAGCCCCTACCCCGCTTGAGACCGAGGCAGCCCGCCAGGCCATCACTCAGGATATGACCTTGAGTTCGTCACTGGCCAAGCAGGCACAACTTGCCACCGAGCGAATCTTCGAACTGCGCGAAAACCGCAGCGACCTTATCTCGGGCCAAGCCGACAACATGCCCCCCGACGGAAAAGCCTTGCAATTGGCTCTTGACAACCTTTCAGCCCAGGAAGCAGCCCTCACTGCTATGTTTGCCGGCACTACAAAGACTTGGACCGAGGTCAATACTCTGGTGTACACTCCCGGCGATGAGGATGTGAAGAATATGGTGCTTGCACGCCTTTCGCCCATCGACGGCATTGTGGATGCCAGCGACCTCTCGGGCGCCCCCATTTATCTCAGCATGGAGGTGCTGAGCCGTGGCGAGATCCCCGTGGACGAAAAAGGAGTGGAGAAGCCCTTCCCAAAGGGCGGTGTAGCCTATCAGATCCCCGGCACGGCCCAAATCACCATCAACTACGATGGCGCTGACATCAAGAGCGATCAGGTGACCCTGGCTCAATTGGGCGTGACCTACGGACTTGATCCCAAAATCTTTGTCGACAAGAAAGCCCCGGCGTTCCTCTTGCTCAATCCAACCACCGGAGCCATCACCACCTTGGGCATCAAGGAATAGCCTTCGATTATAAAGAGACAGCCTTTTTGGCTACGTGCTCGCCATCTTCAAAACAGGCATCAATGATGAGGACACCCTGGCGCCCATGAAGCGGAAGAGTGACCTCAGAGGAATGAATGTCGGTTTGACTTACCACCTGAGTGCTGTCGATATTGAAGACCCTCACAGATGAGATGGCGGAATTTGACTGCACGGTGCATGCGTCGGTGTCAATTGACACCGACAAGCTTTTTCCATCCTTTTTGTCAGCCATCACGGTCTCGATGCCCGCATTGTTTTTGTCGATGCGATAAACTCGCACATCGGCCTTGGGCACTGAGTATTCGAAATAGGCGCGCTTCTTATCAACCGATTCTCCGGTCCACAACTCTTTGATATCGCCTATTTCATTGGAATCGATGCCTAAGTCGGCGAAAAGAATGGTGCTGGAGATGTCACGATTGCGGCTCCAATTGAACACGGCCACATAGTAATAATCGTCGGTCTCTCTGAAGAATTGATTGGCAGTCTGCTGCGACGAGGTGTAGTTCTTATAATCGATGGGATAGAATGATCCGGTGTTGTCGCGCACATATTGGTTGATGTCCTCATTTCCAAAAATCTCCAGAGCGCGCACCTTGGCCTCTTCCGGATAAGCCACCACATCTCCTTTGGTATGGCCATTGTCGTCGGTGTACACGCATTTGTCAGAGAAACTGTCGCCAATGATGAAAGCGCCGGTGCACATGCCTGAGGTAGCCCTCACGCGGTTGATGCCTGGAGTCTCCTCCATGTTGTGACCATCGCGGAACAGCACCAGTTGGTCGGGATCATTCACTGTGTAGAGGCGATCGGTCCACCAGCCCCAAGTCATGGCGTTCATCACATACTCGCTCTCTTCAAGTTCGCTGAAGCGGTCGCAGCAAGAGCGTCGCCCGTGAGCCCACTGATAAGGGAAGAGAGGCGACATCGACTCCACGATGTACATGTCGTACTTCTCACACAGATCATAGATTATCTTCATGCCGTAGTTGTAAGCCATGACACCAGTGGTGATCTCAGGATCGTACCATGAGTCCCCCTCGCAAATGCCGGCATTGATAAAGTCAAACTTCACATACTTGATCTTATAATAAGTGCTCCAGCGGCTAAGGGTTGTCTCTATGTTCTTGCGGAAAGCGGGATGCGTGGGATCGATAGCGCAATAGCTGCTGCCATCCCAGAGCCAGTGGGGCTGTCCATTGTATCGCAGCAGAGCGTCGCCCCAGGTGTAGGAAGGCTCGCCATCCACGCCGGTGCCCTCCACTTGAGAATCAAAGTTCCAATCCCATACCACCATGCCTCCGTAAAGGCCCAGGCGCATGTTAAGGCCCTCCTGGAGTTTGCCATTCTTGCGGTATGTCTCCTGGCAAATCTTGCCCAGTTCAGAGCATTCGGCATTGCTCAGACCCCAGCCTTCGGCATAAGAGTCGAGGCTGATGACTTCCTGACCCAATTGGTCGTGGAATCCAAGAGGCACCAAATTGTCCTTGATCCACTGAGCGGTCTCCACCACAGCGTCATAATTGACATGATTCATCATCACTCCCCATGAACTCCAACCCATGGGATTGCCCAGTTCCCAAGGAGCGGGCGGGGTGACAGCCGCGCAAGACTCAGCAAAAGTGTTCATGCCATTGCGCCAATCGTCGAACATGCCAACGAAGAAGCGCGCAGAAGCCACCTCCTGACCCTTAACATAGCCGTGAGGGATGAGCGAATTCTGCTTGAAGTCATAATCGCGCGTTGAGGCTGAGGTATATCCTGATATGAGATTCATGGCTGAGAGACGATTGTTGTCACTGCCGGTCATCTCTATGCCGCTCTTCCACTTGTCATGGTCGATTGATCCAGCCACAAAGCCTCGGCCAGTGTTGGCATCAAAGGCATAGCCCACCTCGTAAGAGGTGACAGGGCAGTTGAGATCAAACACGCAATAGCGGCCGTGGCCGTCGTTGTCAAAAGGCACTGTCACCATCTTCACATTAGCCGAGCACATGGGCTCGATGTCAGAGTTGGTAGCCAACACCACGAACCGGTTGGATTCGATAGTGCTGTTGGCGTCGACCGGAGTCAATGTGGACTTAGTCACAAAATACGGCTGATCGGGATACACCGCATAGGTCTGGATCAGATTGGCAGTGCCATCAGTGTAAGTAATAGCCATGACTTTGCATTGACCCAGCTCATCTTCCATGTCATAGATGTTGACACTCTGCGGAGCGACATTTGATTTTATGACTCGCTCTTCGGCAGTGCCGCCTAAGCGATACGTGGCTTCGAAATAGCCATCTTTGATCAAGTTGGCCCCATCCTGGCTGATGGCGATGTTGTTTTCGGGAGTCAGCGTGATGGCGAAGCGGCCATAGTCCAAGGTTGTCTGCGACTCAGAGCATAAAAAAGCTAATGAGCTGAATAAGATTGCGATTGATGATTTGAAAGTCATAGCTATGGATATTAAAAAAGTGTCTGAGGACGAGCCCCAGACACTTTTTAAGTATTAGGAATTATCGGGGGAAGAATAATTTCTATTTATTTACTTGGCTCAATTACTTTGAGATCTTCACTGAGCGGCCGTCAACAACCACTACGAATACGCCATTCTGAGCGAGATTGATGCCCTGGTTGGTAACGCCGGTTGCTACGAGCTGGCCCATTGTGTTGTAAACCTCAACATTGGCAGCATGGTCAGCATTCACCATCAGAGTGTTGCCATTGACCTTTGTCTGGAACTGCACGTCCTTCTTAGCAGTGCTCAGGCCAGAAATCATAGTGGTAGCGAAGGGTGAATAGGTCTCGTTGTAGAGGCTAACAGCTTGTACGCCTACCAGATATTCGTCGCTCCATGCGGGGATGCTGTATGACTGTACGCCCGGGCGCACCAGCACGTGCTTGCCATCAGAAACCTTTACAAAGCCGTTGATGGGATTTGCGGGGATCAGGCAGTAGAGTTCGTCCTCTGACTGTACGAAGATGTTGTAAGCCACGGTAGCGTCGTCCTCGAGGTCAGTCCAAGTAATATTGAGCATGCCATCCTCGATCACTGCCTGCACGTTGGTGGGAGCTGAGGGAGCCACGATGTTGGAAGCATCGCCGCAGTTCATGTAATAGATGCTTGCATATGTCCAGCCGCCGCCTTCTTCACAACGGTTGCGCTCCTGATACCAGGGGCCTTCCATCCAGTAGTAGCCTGAGAGATAACGATCGATGAGGCCATCGCCATTGAGGTCGCCAAGAGCCTGGCCGCCATCATCGCTGCCGCGACCGCGCACGGGCACTGTGTTCCAGTCATCGTTTTGGAACTGAGGATAGTACGAACCATCAACATCCTGATAGTAAACCATGTCATTGTCTTCGCCGTCGAAGAGGATGTCGAGAAGGCCGTCGCCATTGACGTCGCGAGCCCAAGGACGGAAGTTCTCCTTATATTCAAGGCCTTGGATCTGCTCCCACTGAGTGAAGATTTCGTCGCTGCCTTCGCCATCGTTGTACCACATGAGGGGCAGCCAGCCATTGCCGTAGCCGGGATTTACGAGGTCGAGATAGCCGTCGCCATCAAAGTCGGCAAGAGCCAAGCCTGCTGAGCGCTGGGGCACGAAGTCGGGAGATGTCACATCCACGAATTTCTCACCATTCTGGTTGATGTATACGCGAGCGTAGCAGTTGGTGTCAGGATAGTTGGGATCGATCTTCTCTGAAGCATAGCCTGTGAATACGAGGTCAAGCCAGCCATCGTTGTTGAGGTCGCCGAACACCACATTGCCCGAAATAGGCATGAATTCGCCAGGGAACTCGATGCTTGAGTCGTTGGGAGCCACCGGGGTAGCCTTTGATTCGGCGATGAGCTGTTTCTCAAACACGCCTGAGCCGTCGATGTTGCGCCACAGTTCGCAACGACGGAAGATCTTGCCGTCCTCGCGCACAGCAGCCTTGCCAGCGAGTGCGATGTCAACATAGCCGTCGCGGTCATAGTCGCCCACTGCGAACATGTTGTTGAATGTTCTTTCGCCATGGTCTGAGTTGCCGTCGATCATGCAAGCGGGGATGTCGAAATTCTCAACGCGTGAGAATGTGCCGTCGCCATTGTTCTTATAGAGAAGAATCTTGTAATAGTAGTTGGCATAATCGTCGTGGCCTTCGCGCATGTCATGGAACTGCACATAGCCATAGTCGTCGCGATAGTTTACCAGGAATGTGTTGCTGTCGAGGTAACCATAGGTGAGCAGGTCAACGAGGCCGTCGTTGTTGTAGTCGAAAGTAGCGAAGTGATTGCGGAGCGAGGGATGGATGCCGTTAGAGCTGAAGAGCTCGCGATACTTGTCCACCATCACACCGTCCTTCTCTTCTTGTTCGCCAGTGGCTTCTTTTTCGATGCCTTTGAAGATCCACTCGCCATTGCCTTGATTGAGGTACAGGTTTGAGAATGACATCCAGGGCCACAGACCGGGATCGCCAAAGTTTTCGCCGTCATAGCGATAGCCGCCATAATAGAGATCGAAAAGGTCATTGTTGGTGAAGTCAGCGATAGCAGCTGTGGTATACTGAGCCATATTGAAGTCCTTGTAGTCATCGAACTTCCACTCGACGGTATTCTGAGCGCCAGCTGTCATGGCAGCAGCCATAGCCCCCAGAACCAGGGTAGCTTTGTAAATACTTTTCATTGAAAGAAGATTTTAGGATTTATACTATAGTTGTTTATCGTGTCTAAAGTGGCAGAATGATCGGTGCGATGAGGCCATCGATTTTCGAGTGTAAAATTACATCCTTTTTTATTGAAGAATTAATAGAATATCTTCAAAAATTGAAAAATTTGGCCCAAATTTTCTTAAGTAGCCGATTTTTAATTCAAATACGTCAGATAAGCGGTTTTTTGTAAAATTTTCGTCAACCAGAATATCTCCCCGCTGGGCAAGCCAGCGGGGATGACCTTTTTATTTTACCCACCAGTTGGCTTGATTGGCAAGACGGCTGGCATCGAGCCCATCGTCGGACATGCGGCGACCCACGCGCTCAACCAACAGGGCCGGATGGTCAGCGCGATGGCGCGACATGCGCAGCAGGTCGAAGAATCGGTTGCCCTCGAAGCAGGTCTCGGCTGCCATCTCGTAGAGTATCTCATTCTCCACCCACTCAATCGAGTCATTGAGAGTCGGGAGTTCAGGAATGTTATAGGTCGACTTGTTCAGGCGGATGCCATAGCCGCGACCGCGCATTGCTGTGCCGTAAGAGTTGTCATACTTGTCGCTCTTGAAATTGAGCCAAGTATCTCCGCTCTCCAGTTCGCGATCCGGTACCACCAGGCTGTCGGTGACGGTCTTATAGTTGAGGCCGTTCTTGAGCACAGCGAACGCCATATTTGGGCGGCCAGTGCGATTTATGGCTTCGGCATAGCGGAGATAGAGCGTGGGCGTGCGATAAGTGGCTATGGTGCGTGTCTGGCGAGCATAAATGTGGTCAAACATCTCATTGTCAGGGATGCTGACATTGCCATTCTCATTGCCATTGTTAAAGAATTTGGTGATGAGGATGTCGGTCTGATCGTCGTTGACGTGGGTATAGCCATAAGCGCCGGCAAAGTCGCCCTTGCGATTCTGCAGAGTGGCCATTCCGCGCAGGTCGCCATTGAATGTGCCGGTGATCGAATTATTGGAGAGCCATTCGGCATAGAAGTGGGTGACTGTGTCCATGTCATTCATAAACCACTGAGCCGGCACCATCTGAGGTGTCAGGCTGTAGGTCATGTTGATGAGCTGGGGATGATAGTCCTTGCCATTGCTTGGAAACACTATGCGAGAGATCACCTCATTGTTGTAGGTATTGTTGTGCGAGGCGTTGACCCCTTCGCGCGACGACGAGCCCCATTGGTTGCCATTGTTGGCGCTGATGGTAAGATTATGATTGTCGATGTAATCATAATAGAGCATGGCAGCCATGGCATAATTGTTCTGATAGAGATAGATGTCGGCTGCTATCAGCGACATTGGCACAAACATCTCCTTGGTGTTGTAGCCATCGACATTGCCAAAGTCAGGGGTGGCACTGCCGATGTAAGGCTGGATGTCGAGCAAAATCTGATTTAGGGCTTCATCCACGCCAAGCACCGGATAGTCAGCATTGGCCGCATCTACAGTGTAGATCGGATCGGTGTACCATGTCAGTTCGCCATAGGAGAGAGCCAATTGCATCTGCACCCAGGCGCGAATGCTGCGTATGCCCACATAGTCCGACATGAGCACCTTGCGGTTGTTGACTACCAACGAGGTATCCATGCGCGCTATCGCATAATTGCAATTGTTGATGACATTGTAGAAGTCAGCTTTCGAGAGATAGGAATTCTCCTGCGACACATTGAAGGCCGCTATCTCCTGAAGCGACAGGTTGGCAGTGGCAGGCACCGAGACCAAGTCGCCTCTAAGTTCGCCAAAGAGCACATAGCGTTCTGCCAATTTCTGCTGCTGGCTCAAGATGCCCAATACCGAAAAGAGCGAGTCGTTGGCGGTGTTCATGGTGAGATCCTCCTCAAACAGATAGTCGTCGCTTTTCGTCTCAAACATGTCTTCGCATGAGCATAGTCCGCTTGCCAGGGTCAAAACCGCGGCAACTGCTAATATATATCGGCTTCGTTTCATTTCTTTTCTCATTAGAGGTTGATTTTGATACCAAAATTGAACTCGCGAGCTTGAGGCACCATGCCGGCATCCACGCCCAAGTAGAGGGGCGAACTTCCGTAAGCGAACTCTGGGTCGGCGCCGAGGTACTTGGTCCAGGTACAGAGATTGCTGACCATGAACGAGAGGGTCACGCCCTGGATGTAAGGCGAGGATATCGGAATCAGGTATTCAAGTGACAATGACTTCCATTTCAGATAGCTGCCATCCTCGATCCAGCGGTCAGAAAAGCGCGAATTGCCCATGGGATCCTCGTAGACAGCGCGGGGAATGTCCGTAACCTGGCCGTCGGCCACCCAGCGGTTGAGCATGGCGGTGGTCTGATTGTGGATGTCGCTGCCCGATTCGAGTTGAGCGCGGAGCGCGTTGTAGACATCATTGCCTACCGAGTAGGTAAACACTGTGCCCAGTGTGAGATTCTTCCATGAGAAGTGCAGGTTGAAGTTGCCGTAGAAGTCAGGATTGGGGTCGCCAATGATGCAGCGGTCATTATCATTGATGATCTTATCTCCATTCTGATCTACAAAACGCATGTCGCCGCCCTGGAATGCGGTGATCGAACCGTCATCGTTGCGAATGCCCAAGCCCTCGGCCAATGCCTGCGAGGTGGAGGCATACACACCGTCGGTCTTATAGCCGTAGAATACTCCGATTGGCTGATCTTTTTCGGTCAAGATCTGTCCGCCGCAGATGTCGGTGATGATGCTGCCCTCGGGCAAGGATATCACCTTATTCTTATAATGGCCAATAGTAGCGCCGATGTCGAGTTTCCAATCGCGCAGATTGAGCACTCGGCCGGTGACCGAGGCATTGTAGCCAACATTGTCAAGCTTGCCGGCGTTGCTCCAATAAGATTCGATGCCCACGATTTCGTTGGCCTGGCGCTCTACGAGCAGGTCGCTGGTGCGCGACTTGTAGAAGTCAAAGGCGAAGGTGAGGCGATTGTTGAAGAGCGAAGCATCAAGGCCCACGCTTACGGTGCGCGTAGTCTCCCACTTAAGCTCGTCGTTGCCAATGTTGGCGATTACCTGGCCATAGCCGCTATTGAGATAATTCGATGATTCGAAATATGTGCGGTTGGCGTAGAAGGGGATCTTGTCGTTGCCTGAGATGTCATATCCGGCACGCAGCTTCAGCAGATTGATCCATCGAGCCGAGCGCATCCAACTTTCCGATGAGATGAGCCAAGCGGCATTCACCGAGGGGAACAGGCCCCACGACACTCCGCACATGTGGATGGCTCCGTCGACATGCTTGCCAAAGCGAGAATTGCTCTCCAACACGGCATTCACGCCGAGCATGTATCTCTGGTTGAGAGAATATTCGCCTGTGAAATACCAAGACAAACTGCGCCAACTCAGGTCAAGACCGTCGGTGAAATGGAGCGATGACGAGGTGTTGGCCAAGTCTTTAATGAAGTCATTGGAGGTATTGTGGCCCTCGCCATACGAATGCACGAAGGTGTCATTCTCGTAGCGTGCCCCAGCGGTCATCTTCAGATTGTGCTTCACGCCTCTCAGGGGATTGAAATCGAGATGGAGGTCGGCAATGAAGGTGGTGTGGCGATTCATCAGACTCTTCACCACATTGCGGCTCGTAGCATAGACTTCACCGTTGGGATTCAGGAATTCGCGCTCGTCAACGCCATAGTCAGGCACGAACGAGTTTTCCTTGATTTTGTCAAAGGTATAGGCCACCAATCCTTCGATCTGGAATGTGTCAGAGAATCTGTACTTGGGAGCGGCATTGAGATTGAAGCGATAGTTGCGGCTCTCCCCGCTGGCCAGATCCAGGAGATTCATGGGGTTGGTGATATTAAGTTCGTCCTTGTCGGCATACTTTGATGTCAGTGAGCCGTCGCGCGTGAGCACATTGGGATGATAGAGCGGCGACTTGATCATCGATACAAAGTAGGGCGACGAGTACATGTTCAATCCATCGTCAAACAGGTTGTAATCATTCTGAGCATAAGCCACATCAAAACGCAGCGATGAGCCTTTCCAGAGATTGATGTCGGAATTGAATCTCACATTGATGCGGTCAAATGAAGTCTCCTTGATGACGCCATCGTTCTTGGTATATCCGAGCGAGAACATGTAGAGGGCACGATCGTCGCCGCCTCGCACATTCACGCCATAGTTCATCATCAGTCCATTCTGTGTCACCAGATCGAGCCAGTCGGTGTTGTTGTGAGTATCGTAATAACTCGATGAGGTAGGATCATCATTGAGGAAACCCAGGCGATTGATGAGGGTCATGTTGTCGTACTTGCCACGGACCACGTCAGAGGCATAACTGCGGTATTGCTCTTCGTCCATCATGGGTATTCTCTTGGGATTTGATCGCTAACCCATGCGGGCAAATACCTCGATTTCGGTGGCTGCGCTGTGGGCGCGCTTTGTCTCGATTACCACCACGCCGTTGCCTCCCTTGGCGCCATAGATGGCAGTGCCGTTCTTGAGCACATAGATGTTCTCGATGTCATCGGGAGAAATCAGGGCCAATGGATTGTTGAAGTGGCCATCCATAATCGATGTATTCTCATCCAGCGCGCTCCACACCACTCCGTCGACCACATAGAGGGGCTGCGAAGAGGAGTTGATCGAGTGCAAGCCGTTCACATAAGCCACATGGCCGGCGCCCGGCATGCCCGAGCGCGAGATGGCGTAGAGGTCGCCTTGGAGATCGGCTACCGAATTGTCAGCCACTGTCTCGCCGATGGGAAATTCAGTGCGGTCGAGATGGCTGTCGGCCGAAATGGCATTCTTATAGATGTCGCCCTGCATCGGAGTCGAGAGTTCGATGGCGAGATATTTCTCATTGCGAATTGGCACCAATATTTCAGCGAAACCGGGGGCTGCCACCCTCAGAGTGTAAGCCGATGCTGGCAAAGCCAGCGCGAAGGCTCCATTATCGTCGGTCATAGCCGTGGCCTTGTCATTTACGATTGACACGTGGGCACCGGCAAGAGGATTGCCCGTAGAGGCATCGATGACTTGGCCCTTGATGCTGTCGGGCTCAGCAGGCAATGGAGCGCCGGTGGCCATCAGTGGCATGGCAGCGCCTATCACTGCAGCGACGGCTACGCACAGAGCGTGATTGATAATCAGCTTAGGCATGGTATATTTCAGTTTCCTCATAGCGCTTATTTTTTAATGGGGACAAAGACTACACGGTCGATCCTGAATGTGCGCACAAACTCGTTGTCCTTGAATTCCTTGCTGCTCACATTGGTCTGGATGAGCAGTTTGGTGGTATTCACTCGGTCGTTGCTGGTATGCGCCGGATCGATCAGCCATAACATATCATAATAATTGGCCACGGGGAAGGTGAAAGGCTCGTCCTTGGTCACCTTGATCCATGTCATCTCAGTCTCGCTGGTGATGAAATCGTCGTCGTTGAAAGTTGCATTCTTATTTTTTCCATCTTCTCCCATGTATGTCAGCACGAATTGCAGACGCGTGCGCTCCAGATTGAGAGTGTCAGTGACGATGCCAGGCACGCAGGATACATATATGTCATACTCGCAAGCCAGCACCTGAGGGATGGTGATTGTCACGCCCGGTTGGCGCGAAGTGGATGTGGCCACCACTTCGATGTATTTCGATTCGCTAATCGAATCGAAGAGGATGTTGTCGGAACTAACAGTGCGCGAATAAATCGTGGTGGATGATGCGGCGGTGCGCCCTTCCTGCTCCTCGCCCTCAACCTCGAGCATCTTGTTCCAGGTCACTGTGTTGTCATAGTTGAGGTTGCTGGTAAGATACATGATGCCGTTGGAAGCTTGCTCCATCGTTGTGCCCGAGAAGAGGAAAGCCGGATCGTTGATCTCTGAACCAGATGTTGACATTAGGTCAATCTCCGAAGCCGGAGCAGTGATCTGGCGGCGATACACCAGGTCCTGCACTATGGCCAGAGAGGCCTGCACGTCGGCGATGGAATCAGCCTGGGCGTCATCAGCATTGTAATTCTTATAATAAGGCAGTATCTTATCATAAGCCTTCTGCCAGGCGATATTGTCAGGAATGATCATGGTGAAGAGGGAGTCCTCGTTGGCTATGTCGCCAATGCCGTAGGTGCTGTGCTGCAGCACTGCATTGTAGTCGTACATCACCGAATCGTAGACAGTGGCTCCATTTTCATCCACGCCTATTGGCCGCGATGCCGAAAGGTCCATCTCTTCCTCGTCGAATCGCTTCAGGAATGAGGAGATCATCGAGGTGGATGAGTGCACATCCATGTATTCGCGGAAGTTGTAGGCATAGGGTATCTGGGCCTTGAGGGTGTGGAGCACTCCATTGGTGGCAATGATGTCGGTGCGGTCGAGGGCCACGCCTCCAAAGGTGCCCGATCCAAACTCATGGCGCTTGCCATTGTGCATCTTCACTGAGATGTTTTCGCCCGTGGCAGAGGTGGAATTGTTGAAGCGTGCAATGTGATTGAGCACAATGCGAGTGACGGCGTCGACATCATTGAGATCGACATCGGCCAGAGCCGAGTTGCACGGAGCAAACACGGTGAATGTCTGCGAAGACGAGAGCAACTCGTCGTAGCCCGAGATTTCGAGCATCTTTGCGAATGTCGACAAGTCGGGGTCGGCGTTGACAAGCTCAAGCACAGTCTGGGTGCCAGCGTTGTCAGACTTGTCGTAGTGATTGTCCCAGTCCTCTGAGCAAGCTACTGCCAAGAACAAGGCTGCAATCACGCCCGGCATTATCAATATTTTCTTCATATTCTATTTATTTTCTTTAATTAGTGGAATCGGGGCCCTGATGCCTTGGCTCAGGGCCAGGCCGAATCTTAGTAGATGTCTTCGTTCTCTATGAGCGACAGGGGCACCAACTCGATAAGGTCGCCATTGTACTCATTGCCGGGAGAAAGCACATTCTTTGCTCTCAGGTAGTGGGCGCCGTAGTCTTGCACGCTAATCTGGCCAATGATCACGCGCAGATAGGCCTGGTCGTCGCGAAGATTTGAATTGTAGGCGTAGTTGATGGCCGAGGCCGGGCCCTTCATGTAGCCGCGGTTGCGCATGGCCTTGTCGATTTCGGCATCTTCAGGACCTCCGGTGTCAGCCACCCAGCCCACGCGCGGATCGTTGCCCTCGATGCGCAGGTCGCGAGGAATGCCCTGGATTTCGCCATCGAGGAAGAATTGTGCGATGCCGCGCCACCATACGCGCGAGTATCCGATGCGCACTTCCCAGTTGCCTGGCGGCACGGGAGGCAAGCGCAGCGTGAAGTCGTACCAGCCATTGATCTTAAGCTCGTCAGCCTGATACATGGTCCAGCCTTCCGAAGCCCACATCACGATTTCGCTCTCCGGGGTGAAATAAAGATGCTTTGCGCAGAAGTCGTGGGGGATGGTGCGGCACGACGCTCCGTCGGGGATGCCGTTGGTCATCTGCCAGCGTATGTTGTTGTTGGTCAACTCTGGAGGGATGTTGTACATGTCGACTCGGATGCGGCAGTTGAGCACATCGTTCTCCATCACATCGCGGTCATAAACCAGGAGGTCAGTAAGCGAGTGCACATATCCGTTGGTGGCGCTGAGATTGCTCTTCGACTCATCGAGGCCCACATAGGTGCCATCGCGGCGAGTGTTGATCTGCGGACCCACATTGATTTTCAGCAGATAGAATTCGCGCATGGTCTCGTAGAACTCATGGCGGTCCTTCATTGAGTTGGGGGCAGTGTTGCGGCCATTGTAAAGGAATGAGTTGGTCGACATCTGGCGGTCGAGCAGGTGATAGGCCACAAACTGATTCAGAGCGTTGCCTCGGTCAGTATAGTCATCGGAGCTATTGTCATAATATTTGCGAGCCACAGCCTCCATGTCGTCGATGGTATAGATGCCGTTCTTGGCATATACATCGTCGGGCTCGGCAAACACTGTGTAGCCATAGCGCTTGGTTTCCGGCAGCAGGCCGTCCCAGCCAGCCACAGTGAGGTGGGCATTGGAAGTGGGGCATACGTAATCGAGGTCGTAGGTGCCCTTGAGCGAGTCGGCCAAGTGGGTAAGCTGCAGAGCCTCAGAAAAGAGATTGAAGGTCTGGTCATCACCCACGATTTCAGGGAGAGTGAGGATGTCGCATACAAGGTCCTTATTGGGCGAGACCACTCCGTTGACACGGTGGATCACGCCATTGTGGATCTCGATGTCGCGCTCTATGATCATCACAGTCTTGTTGACATAGATCTGCAAGCCGGCTACATCCTCATCGCCTCGGAATGAAATCACGAAGAAATTGTCAGACATCGAGGGTTCTGCCAGGGCTCCTTCCTCAAAGTTAGCTGACAAGTAATCTGTCGATGGGCTGTCAATCACATGATTGTACACGATAGTGCGCCGCTCATCGAAAGAAAGCTCATCGAGAGTGAGATTATTCTCACGGAAATATTTTTCAAAAGCCTCGTCGTTGGGCAGGAACACTGTATAGTGGCCATAAGTCGAAAGCACTGCATCTGTGCCGGTGGAATGCATCAGTTCGGCAAATATCGAATATTGCGGATCATTCTCCACATACGAGCATACTGTATCGCCCGTGAAAGTATAGTAAGCGCCCTCGTCGACATCGTCAGAACATGCCTGGAAACCGATCGCCCCAGCCGTCATAGCGACGAACAGCAATGATTTGATCATCAAATTTTTCATATTATACATGAGCAATAGGAGTGAGTAATAATTAGTTAATGCCAATATCTGAGGATGTCTCGTAGAATGGGTTCTGCTTTAGCAGATGATTTGCCTTGAGCTCTGAGTCCTTGATTGGCATGTAGAGAGCGTCGATATCCTTAAGCTTGGAGTTGATCGTGGCCTGGTCCAGGGTGATGTACTTGGGACGCAGGTATTGGCTGAGCACAGTCGACAGTTTGCTGGAGTCATGCTTGATCAGGCGAAGCAGGTCGTAATAGCGCTTGCCTTCGAACATGAATTCTCGCTGCCTCTCGTCAAGCACAAGCTGGCGCATCGATTCTTGCGACAAAGAATACGACTGGCTCAAGCCCTCGGTGTCTTCCGGATTGGCGCGCTGGTAGACAGTGTTTACCAGGGCGAGAGCCTCGGGCAGGATTCCCTGCTCTGTCAGGGCCTCGGCCTTCATCATGTACACATCGGCCAAGCGATAGATGATCCAGTTGGTATTGCCCGCATTGTCGCCAAGATTAGTGTAATCAGATTCGCGAATGTTGAGGGTCTCGTTGTTCTTGCGGTAGGCGATGAATTTCTTTATTGGGAACACGCCATTGGTAGCAGTCCAGAAGAAATCATACAGGCGCTGATCGGTAGTGCTGAAAAGCTCAGTGGTGGTGAAGTCGTAAGCCACCATGCGCTGAGTGGCCCCGCGGCCGCCCGAGGTGCCGTAGAATTCGCATACCACGTAGTTGGGTATGATGTTGCGGTTGAACTGCAACTCGAAGATGCTTTCCGTAGAGTTGCCATCCACAAATACGCTGCGGTTGTAATCGAGCGAGGGCACCAGGGTGAGTTCTGCCTTGGAGTCGTTGAGCACGCGGTCGCAATATTCGGCAGCTTCCTGGTAGCGGCCCATCCACAGACACATGTCAGCAATCAGGCAGCGGATGGCATTCTGAGTGATGCGGCCCTTGGTGTAACTGACTTGGCTCCAACTCGAAGTGGCCTGAGGCTCCACTTCTTTGAGGTCTTCGATCAAGAAGTTGACGATCTCATCAGGATCGCTTTGGGGAAGTTGAAATTCCACCAAGTCGTCAATCACGGGCTCGGTAGTGAATGGGATGTCGCGGAAAGCGCGCACGAGCGTGAAGTAGCAAAAAGCGCGCAATCCCTTGGCCTCGGCTATGTAGCCGTTGAGCTGGCCCAGGGCGAAGTTGGGGTCTATTTCATAAGCCTGGGGAGCGTAGTAGATGACAGTGTTGCACAGGTTGATCACCGTGTAGAAGTCGCCCCAGGAGGCGTAGCCGTTTGATGGCAGCAGGTTGAGGTTGGAGATATTGGTGAGGTCGCCGCCGTCGCCATTGCCGAGGATGACATTGTCGGAGCGGAATTCTCCCCACACCAGCAAGCGCTCCATGAATCCGGGCTCTTGCATCTGGCGGTAGCAGCTGCCTACCACGGAGAGCACATCGTCCTCCGACTGCCAGAATTCGTCGAGCACCATTTCATTCTGCGGCTTCAGCTCAAAGAAGTCATTGCAAGAAGCGGCCCCTAAGGCCATGGCTCCCAATGCTATGTATTTGACAAGTTTTATCATGATTCTGAGATATTAAGCGTTAGAAACCTACTGTCAAGCCAAAGGTCAGGTATTGCGAACGGGGCGTTGAGTTCCAGTCCTCCACGATACCGGTAAGGCTGTTAGGAGCAATCTCGGGATCCACACCTGTATACTTGGTCCAGGTGTAGAGATTGTTGATGGTAAGATAGAGATTGAGGCTGGTCAGGCGCACATGCTGCAGCAGTTCGCGCGGGAAGGCGTAGTTGAACGTCAGATACTTGAATCTCACGAAGTCGCCATTCTCCACGAAGCGGTCAGACGGCATCCAGTTGTAGCCATATTGGTAGAGGGCGCGCGGGATGTCGGTGACGTCGCCTTCCTTGCGCCAGCGCCAGTTGACAGCAATCGACTGGTTGTCGTTGGTGTACATGTTCTCAGCGCGCATGCGCGAATAGTTGGCCACCTTGTTGCCGGCACGGAAATTGAAGAAGGCATTGACCGAAAGTTGTTTCCAGCGCACTGTAAAGCCGAAACCACCGTAGATCTTGGGATTGCAGTTGCCCAAATATACAATATCGAGTTCATCGATAGATCCGTCGTGGTTGACATCTTCATAGATGGCATCGCCGCCGCGGAATTTGTAATTGATGCCTCCATAATCATAGTACATGGGGATGGGATTGCCCTTGGCATCCTTGATGTAATTGCCATTGGCGTCCTGGGCGTAGGGACAAGTGCCTTCGCGGCCTTCCACATAATCTGAATACTGGTACACGCCCTTGTAGCGCAGACCATAGATCGAACCGTAAGCATTGCCCAACTGTATGCGGTTGACATATCGCGACTCATTGGGAGTCTTCACGAATTCTCCTTCGTATGATTCCAGAAGCTCGGGCAGCATGTATGTGATCTTTGAGTTGTAGTTGGCCAGGTTGAAGTTGATGTCGAACGACACATCGTGGAACTTGATAAGATTCTGAGTGTAGAAGTTAAGTTCCCAGCCGCTCTTCTCCATTGTGCCGCCATTGATGTAACTGATTGATCCGAAGCCAGTCGACGACGGGATGGTCTGGTTGGCGAAAAGCAGGTCTTTGTTCTTGTCCTTGAAGACATTGAAGTCAAAGTTGACCATATAGTTGAAGAGGTTGCAGTCGACACCGAGGTTGACCGATTGCGCTGTCTCCCATTTCAAGTTGCTCAACCGGATCGACGAGGGCTTCAAGGTAGAGATATCAATATAGGTGTTGCTGCCGTAGCCGTACGATGAGTTGTATCGGGCATAGTGGAGGTATTCGCTGTCAGGCTGGCGGCCAGTCTTGCCGTAGCCGGCGCGAATGCCGAAGGTATTGAACCAAGTCCAGTCCTCAAACCACTTTTCATCGGCCAGATTCCACTTACCGGAAACAGCGGGGAATGTGCCCCAGCGGTTGGCCGGACCAAAGCGCGTGCTGCCGTCGCGGCGCACTGTGACATCGAGGATGTATTTGCCACGGAAAGCGTAGTGCACGCGGGCCATGTAGGCCATCGAGTGCCATTGGCCCTTGTAGGCGGTGAATGTGCGCTCGTTGCCAGCCACGGTGGGCGACTCTATGCCGTTGGGGGTGCCATATTTGCGGAATTCCTGCACCTGCGATGTGCCGGAGGTAAGTTCCCAGGCTGCCAAGAACATGAATGAGTGGTCTTCGCCGAGTTTGGGCTGGAAGAGAAGTTCATGCTTGGTCTGCATGTTGTGGGATTCGGCATCGCGGCGATAGGTGCGGTTGACAGCATCATTGTTCCAGGAGTAAGATGTAAGTTCGCGAGGCAAGAATTTGTCATCCTTGCGGTTCTCGATGTCAAACTGCACATAGCCCTGATAGCGGAGGCGATGCTTCTCGGGATTGAGAATTTCATACTGCACGCGCAGGGTGGGTATGATTCTCATCGAGATTTCATCATACTTGGCCAGCTTAGCCAGAGCCACCGGATTGACAAGATTGCGCTGCGAGTCGTTGAGCGACGATGACTGCGGGATCACATAGAATTCGTCGGTGTAGTTGCCAGCGGCATCGCGGCGGTACACGCTCACATTCGGCATCTTTCGATATGCTATATCAAGGATATTTGATGAGAAATTGCCGTCATCGCCATCCTGGAAGGTCTTGTGGTTCTTGCTATGGGTAAGCGAAAATTCGGTGGAGAATTTCAAGCGACTGCTCACTTGGTAGTCAAGGTTCATCAGGGCCGACACGCGGTCGAGTTGCTGCTCGATGATGGTACCGCTCTGCGAGAGGTAACCGATCGAGGCGCGGTATTTGGCCTTGTCGCCACCACCATTGACTGTGACGGTGTTGTCATGGCCGTAGCCGTACTTGATCACCTCGTCGACCCAGTCGGTATTATTGTTGAAATTCCAATATTCCGAGTAGGTGGGATCGTAGTTGTATTCGGGAATGTTGCAAGCGCTTTCATCCTGGCGGGGATTGAAATATGCCTGCTTCATGAGCATGGTGTAGTCATCGCCATTGAGCATCTTGCGGCCCTTAGGCTGCTTGTATGCCGAGAATTTATAGAGATACTGCACGCGGGGAGGGCCCTGCACGCCGCGCTTTGTCTTAATTAGGATTACGCCATTGGCACCGCGCGAACCATAGATGGCAGCAGCCGCACCGTCCTTGAGCACTGTGATCTCCTCAATGTCTTCGGGGTTGATGGCCAGCAGGTTGGCGAATTGCTCCTGGGTGGCGTTAGCGAAGTCAAAAGAGTCGTCGACGTGGCTCTCATAGGGGATGTCGTTGAGCACGATCAGAGGCTCGGAATTGGAGTTGATAGAGCCGCTGCCTCGAATGCGCATCGAAGAGCCAGAGCCCAAGTCGCCCGAAGCGCTCACGATGTCGAGACCGGCCAAGCGGCCTTGCAGAGCATCATCAATCGAGGTCACTGCGATGCCCTCGAAAGCCTTGGTGTTAATCGACTGGGTAGCGCCCGAAATTTCGCGCATGGGGATAGGCATCGAGTTGTCATGCGACATGGCCGAGGCCACAACCTCCACGCCCTTAAGCTCGTTGGAAGAGCTTTCAAGCACAATGTTCATTTTGGGCTTGATGTCGAATTTCTGCGACTTGCAGCCCACGTAGGATACGAGAAGCTTATTCTTGGGGTTCTTGACATTCATCGAGAACTCGCCATTGATGTCGGTATTGACGCTTGAGTAAACGCGGCCATTGACATCGACCTCTTGCACAGCGGCTCCGATCAGGGTTTCGCCCGAAGTATCAGACACGACACCTCGCACGATTGACGATGCCTGGCCATAGCAAATCTGGGCGAAGGCCAACATGAGGCAAGCCAATATTATATGTAGGTTTCTCATTTGCATAGTGAGATTAATGTTAGCTTATTTCTTATAGATAAGAGCTCGGTCAATGGTATGGATCACAGCGCGAGACGAGGCGAAGATGTTGGTGGCGGAACGCGGGTCGCGACTATTGCCAATGATGTCGCGTGCCATCAGATTGTAGGTCTTGCTCTTTACGACATGCGCCTGATTGCCGCATTCGTCAGTGATGGTCAAATCCTTGCCTGATGATTCCATGGTGAGCCTGCGGAAACGGTCATACTCGTTTCTTGCAGCCGTCTCATATGTGAGCGGACCGTAAGCAGCCCCTGAGATGAAGGCGGCATTATCCACAAAGTGGTAGCGCAGGAACTGCAGCAGATACAGTGCCCTCTCCTTCTTGACGGTCATGTCTTCCTCCTCGGCAATTTCCTCCCAGGTCCACAGGTCAGGATCGTTGGCAAATGCCTCGTCGATAGCCTCATTGGTTGGCACAAGCACTGTGTAGCGGTAATTGTTGAAGGTGCTTACCACCTGGCCAATGCCGCAGGTGCTGGTCACCTCCGACATGCGGCTGCCGAAGATGTCGGTATAGTCTTCGTCGTTGGCGAAATTAGCCGACACTTGCTCGTTGCCAAGGCAGAGCTCGTAGAACTTGGAGAATTCCTTATGGGCACCCAGACAGGTATAAACCGTGTTGGACGCGTCGTGGAGAATCTGGTTGACAAAGAATGTGCGGCCGTTCTCCGAGTCGTAGACGCAGGGACGCATCTGGTCAGTGTACACGATCTGAGCGTAGTGGGGCGTGCTTGACTCCAATTCGCCGCCTCCGGCAAAGTTCATGTTGTAGCCTGTGCCGCTGGCATAGATGGTGGCGCCACCCTTGGTCATGAAATAATTCTGTGAAGTCTCGTTGATGTATCCGTAGATCTGGCCATTCTCGATGGTGCCCACGATGATGTTCATATCAATGATATCGGTGAGACGGTTGCGGATCACGCTGGTGCTGGTCTCCTGGCGCTCGAGTTCGTACTTCTCATCGCTCGGTCCCACAGTGTAGATGTTGGCCACCACTCGATTCTTGTCTTCTTCATATACAAATTCCCAGATTCGGCGCGAAGTGCCGCCAAGAGCCCAGGAGATAGGCTCGCGATAATTGGCCAGAGCCTCGTCGGTAGGCACGATCAGATTGTACATGTTCTCCATCGAACGCAGATACATGAAGAAATACATGGCGCCTTCCTCGCTGAGGTTGTTCCAGTTGTCGGTGAGGGCCCACTTCATGACCTTAGTATTCGAGGATGTAAGCACTGATCCGTAGGTGCCCTTGTAGTCGATCGGGGGTATTACCTTGTTGATAAGGTAAATCACACCATTGGATGTGAGGATGGTCTTCACCAGGTTAGCCTCGCTCAGGGTAATGGCATAACTGGTCTCGTCGGTCAGTGTCGACCACAGGTGAGGCAGCGATGACATGAACGAGCGCTTTTGGTGATTCTTCAGGAAGAGGGCAAGCAGGTCGGTAGGCACATCCTCCCAAGTGGAATACGAATCGCGCAGATAGCCGCCTTCGGTGCCCTCGAAATATTCCATCATGGCCTCGTCGGTGGGCACAAACATGACGCCCATATCATTGTTGCCGCCGTATGAGGTGTTGAGGGGATCGAAGTAAAGCATGCCATAGGAATCCAGACTTTCTCCATTTGGGCCTGTCGACTGCGTGGCCTCGTTGAAATATCGCTTGATGAAAATGGAGTCAGACTGCGAGAGACCATTGATCACGGGGCGCAGAGCGGTGGAGCCGTTATAGTAGTCTTTGACTGAGGCATCGGTGCCGCTGTCGTAATATGGAGCGCAGAATTTGTCAAGGAGCGACTTGAAGATTGTAGCCTCCTCGAGCTGGTCGATGGCCTCGGCCATGGTATTGGATGGGATTGCCACCTCTTCCATGACATGGATGTAGCCATTCTTGCAAATTATGTCTGCTTCCTTCACCTTTACGCCATTGATGTAAATGTCAGTGCCGTTGTAGGTCTCGCCCAAAATGGTGCTGAAATCATTGTTGGTGATTCCCTGGACCTCCATCATCTGGGGAGTGAACTGCACCATCCAAGGCGCCGACTTCGACAGGAAAATCTTGTCGTCGCGGAACCGCTCCCAATACGTTGTGGCCGGCAATTTGTTCCCTTGCACTACTTGCACTGTGTCGACATCAGTGGCCGAGGTGTTGCGCCTGAGCGCCTGGCCTTTGCCCCCATTGTCGCTGTTGTCTGAGTTGGTAAGATTCGGCAGCATGTCAGAGAGATATGCCATGTCGATCATGCTGGCGTTCATGATGATTCGCCGCTGCGAGATGGTGAGATCATCATAGCAGCTGGCGCCATAGGGGTTGGATTGATAAAATCGCTCGAACGCTTCGTCATCGGCAGGGAACAAGGTTTTAGAACCTGTTTTGCTCAATGTCTCAGTGTAGCCCAAATCGTCGATCAAACGCAGCATATTTGTGAAGTTGCCCTGTGCTTCGAGATACGCATATATGCTCTGGCCGAGATTGTCAGGCTCCCGGTCGTCATAAATGTAATCGTCGCTACAGGATGTGATATAGACTGAGGCGACAATGGCCACCATCAGTAAGCTCCATGGCTTGATTTCCTTGTGATACATTGATTGGAGATAGAATAGGATTGTATATGCTTATCGATGGTGCAAAATTATATACCAAATCCCTTCTTTTTTAGAAATTTTTAGTAAATTTCTGAAAAGAATTTCCCAAAATGAATGATTTTTCCCCTCAAAAACACAGTTTCACTTAATTTTGAATTAAAATTTACATTTTTTAAATCTATATTTCCTTTTTTAATTCGTTATTTTAGAAGTCAGTTTAATAAATTTTGCATTTTGTGCTAATTTCACAGGCTGGATTTTTGAACAAAAAAAGACAAACATTGTTAATATGGTATAACGTTTCAACTTGCTTCACAATGAGAGCTTTAAAGACGCTACTTGCGTTAACACTTTCCGTAGTCCCCTTGGGCAATAGGGCCCAAGGGGTCGCGCAATTGGCAGAGAGCCTGGCAAATCTCCCAGCCTACCTGCAAGAGGCTACATTTGAGGTATTATTGCCATCGGCCGAGGTGCCTATTACTTACGATCTGATATTGCAGAGCGCGCTGCCAGAGTCAGCTGACTCGCTGGCTCCATGCGACTATGTCATACGCTGGCATTCCATCACGCCTTCGGGCCCTCTCGAAGGCTTTTCAGCATATTTCGACGGCAATCACTATCGCTATCGCAACAACCGGCTTCAAGAATACCATTATTCCGACAATCCACTCGTGTTCAAGCCTGAAGGCAGCGTTGGCGTGCAGAATCAGGCACAATTTTCCGACCTTCTGCCCCAATTCTTGGCTGAGAGGCTGACTGAAATAGCCACCGATACAGCTTTTGAGTACGTGTTTCATCCCGATACTCTCATAAATAAGCGTCGAGCCATCGCCGTCGACGGCACAAAGCGCGTGCAAGGCTACGATTCTCAATACTTTACTTACGCTTTCGATTATGATACCCAATTGCCTCTGAGCATCGACTTGGAGACAAGCCCAGGCACCATCAGCGAACAGATCATCACCGTGACGTATCATCCGGAAACCACTGCCTCAACGATTGGCTACAGCGAAGAGGCCCTGATGCAGCAATGGCCCGAGGTATTTGAGAAATATCGAGAAAGCTCTTTCCGTGCAGAAAATCTCACCGGACAACCGCTGCCTGGCTTCTCTTGCCAACTTCTGGGCGAGGATCTTCGCTTAGAGCATCTGCGCGGTGAGAGACTCATGCATCCCGCCGTATTGGTGTTCTTAGATCCGAAAGTCGCCTCTACAGCTGCCACTATTGCGGATGTGCGCGCTGGCATCGCCCAATTGCCCAATACCGTAGATGTTGTGTGGGCTTTCAACAGCAATCACACTCAAGAGATCGAGGAATTGCTGGGCGAGATGCCAGCCGAAGAGAAAGCTATAACCTCGGTGGGCTCATTGATTCGCAATTGCGGCGTAAATCTCTACCCTACTCTCTTCTTTGTGTCGGCCGACGGAATTATTCGCGATGTTGCCATCGCCTACAACCAAAACCTCCCCGAAATTGTTATAGAAAAAGCTTTAACCCTTTAGGCACAGTTCACAATAACCAAATCACCAAACCACCAACCCACCTACCCACCAAACCACCAAACCACTAAAACACCAATACACCAACCCACCAAAACATCAAACCACTAAAACACCAAACCACTAAAACACCAAACAACCAAAACACCAATATATGGAGACAGTTTTTTTTAAAGACATCGAATGCCATACTTATGGCCAAGTGCCCACTGTGGGCGAAAAAGCTCCCGAATTCGAGCTCCTCAACAAAGACCTTAGAGAAATCCGCCTTAGCGATTACGATGGTCGTCGCGTAGTGCTCAACATCTTCCCCAGCCTCGACACTCCCGTGTGCGCCAACAGCGTGCGCCGCTTCAACAAGGACGCTGCCAAGATGGAGGATACCTCAGTTATCTGCATTTCCATGGACCTCCCCTTTGCCCAAGGACGCTTCTGCAGCGCCAACGACATCAAGGATGTAGAGGTTGCCAGCGCATTCCGCAATCCAGAGTTCGGCCAGAAGTACGGCGTAGTGCTCGTGGATGGTCCTCTCAAGGGCCTTCTCGCCCGCTGCGTGCTCGTGCTTGACCGCGACCACAATGTTGTTTACCGCGACCTGGTAGAGCAAATCACCAATGAGCCCAACTACGATGCCGCCCTCGACATCCTCAAAAACACAAAATAAATAAGAGTATTCCCCGACAGTACAGTTAGTTATTCCAAATAGCTAAGAAATCATCTATTGACTGAAAAATGGGCGCCTTGGACGCCCATTTTTCAGTCAATAGATAGCAACTTACCCATTTTTATTTGATTATTACTTTATGATTGAGGATGTAACTCCCCTTGGGTAATTTTGATAAGTCGGAGGCATTTCCAACAACGCGTCCTGACAAATCGTAAATTATATTTGAGGAAACTTTACTGTCATTTAAAATACTTGTAACCCCATCTATTTCCGGAAGGTTAGCGCAATCCGCCTCCACAGCATTGACGATCGAGCCGTCGTCCTGATTCAGAAGAAGAGCTACCACCTTAATATTGGCTGGCACAAGCACACTCTCAGGCATATCAAAGGAATATTCAAAAGAAGAAGTATCATATTTTGCCATTGAGGGTATCAGAGATTCGCTATGTCCATTATAATCCGAGATGTAACGAGCCACATGTTGGAATGGCACATCCTCTGACCAAACATATTTTTCAAAATTCTCCCAGCCTCCCATTTCTCCTTCGCCTCCTCCTGAATATGCATTATACTGATAGACTCCAGGGATTGCCACATTATTTTCTATTACCACAAATGCCAGGGCGATGGGATACTCTACATTGGACACAGCAGTAACTTCAGCATTCAAATATATGCGGCCTTCATCATAATTCGCACTGACTTCAACATAAGCGTCTGGCGCAACGGGAATATTGTTGTCAACATAAGTGTACAAACTTGATGGATCCATAGCCCACTGCCGATTAAATACAGCATTTGGATAACTTGTGATATGGAAATCCGAACTGAGTTGCGTAGAGTAGTCCTCGACTTCAAAAACATCCCCATAATGCACAGCGATGCCAATGAAATGATCCGGATATTCTTCGGCGAGCTCCTCAAGTGCCACGGTTCCACGCACACAATACCCGCACCAGGAGCCTGTGCACTCCTCCACTACCATGCGATGAGGCACATATGCCACCGCACCTGCCACCGAATAATCTGATTCTCCATTGATGGTGACTGTAGCAATGAAATTGCGAGGTATGTAGAGTTGAGAAAGAGAGATTTCTCCAAGACAAACTTCTTCTGATTCTCCAGTTCTAAGGGATTCAGGCATTTCAAAACTCAGAACTTCTCCATCTTCAAATTCCACTGTCACCACTACATCTGAGCAATCCTCTTCAGAAATATTCTCTAAGAGCACTTTAAGCTCTGTAACAGCGAGGGAAGAAATCTCCGGTGAGACAATTTTTAACTGTGTAGAGCTCTTTGGCCCTATGAATAGATCGTCGAGGTAAAGGTATGCGCAATTGTAACTGTCATTGACAAATGCTACCCATATCTCCTGCCCTGCATAGTCGCAAAGGCTAAGGGTATGGAGATTCCATCCACTGTCTTCGGCCTCTACCTTCACCGCTGCTTCCGATGAAAAATCCTCGGGAGCATTGCCTGTGGTAGAAATATACACACTATATCCGTCGGAATATGTAGCATGGCTTGCCTTAGCTTTCCATCGCAGCACATAATTGTTATTTTCCACAATCACCGCCGATGTAACCAGCCAGTCGTTGGAGGTGCCTGCTGGTGAATACCATGAAGTACTGCAAGCCGAGTCGTCAATCCATAGCCATCCTGAATCCATTGTAAATCCCAAGCCTGCCGGATTCTTTGCCGGAGTGTTGCCATCAAGGTCGTAAACGGCAAAATCCGAGGGAATGCCAGATGAGAAATCGCAAATCAGCGTGGATTCAGATGCCAATGTTGTCGTGCTCAATAGGCACGGCAACATTGTAAAAAGTATGAGACGATGTGGGTTGTTCATTGTAATGCTATTTTACCATTACCTTTTCAACCTTTCCATTGGCTACTACCACATAAGCACCGGGGGCTTGTATTTGAGCTGTGCCAATGCCGGTGGCAACCAGAGCGCCAGCGAGGTTGTAAACATTGATTCGAGCATTTTCTGCGCCGACCATGCTTACAATGCGGCCATTAAGCTGTATCATCGTGGTGTGTGCCTCTACGGCAGCAATACCGTCGGGTTCATATACCGATTGTGATGCTGACCAATCTGAGTAGTAATATTTGCTGTTGCGCATGTAGCGAGCCTGCACTGTGTACACCAGATTTTCCATGTAAGGATCAATGTCGGAGAAATAGTATTCAGTATCCTCAATCCACTCGCTCTCAGCAAGTTTGGTCTTGATTTCGGTGCCGACAGTCACTTTCTGGGTGATTTGGAAGTCCCCTACCATGAAGGGATAGCCATATAAGCAGTAGAGAAGAATATAGCTATTCTGCGATCCAGCGCTGAAATCAAGTGTCACCTGGTTCATCCCTGCTGAGGCATATACATACTGATAATCCACATTGCTGTTTTGTACAACCAGCATATTGCCATAGGGGGAATAAAGATTGAAACTAACCGTGTATTCGCCTCCATTGGCGCTAAGGTCCATCTCAGGTGATTTCAGTTCGGCCATTTGAGAGTAATCTTGTCCGCAACCAATCATATTCTCAGCATAGATTGTGTTCACGCCAATCCATCCTTCATTGTCAGCATAGGCATCGAGTGATTCACTCCAGTATTCATTATCAAGTGACACAGGGTTGTCAAGTGTAGCGCCATCTGCAACTGCTCCGGGGAAGGTTTCTGTAAATACAGGATAAGCGTCGTTGTCCTCAGTAAGCACTGTGGCATAGCTTGCTACTACCTGATATTCCTCAGCTTTTGCTACTTGTTCCCAATTGGCGATAAAGCCTCCGCGTTCGTCAAGTTCAGTAGCAGGCAATGTTACCGGGGTAGTCAGAGCATAACCTCTTACCACATTTGAAATACCAGATATGTAATCCTCATACTTTGCGTAAACATAGTAGGAGTAATCCACCTCGGGATCAAGATCCGTAACAGTGTAGGATGTGCCAGCCACGGGCTCGTTATCAAGAATATAAGTGTATTCTACAGGCTGTGTGCCTTCGTATTCGGCATTTAAGAGATAGATAGTGTCACCATAAGGTTGGAAGTCAAATCTAACCTTTGTGTATTTGCCAGCGAAAAAGAACCAGCCGTTGGTGTTGTTGAGTTCTACTTTTGTTGCATTTTCCAAATCTGTATCTAACGTAAACATGGTCATAATATGGGAAGTCCAGGTACCTTCATTGTATCCATATATGGTGGCATACCCATTGCCTTGATTTTCACCATTGTCGGGCACATAGAACAGTGCGTTGAAATAATCCAAGATGCCTCCCGAGCAATCAAAGGTAATAGAACCCTCACCAGAAATCTTAATTGCTTTGAGACCGTCTTCACCCTCAACTTCCGCAATTTCAATTTCACCATTTATTTCTACGCCTTCAGGAAGATCTGATGAATTGAAATCGTAGCTGCCATATACATTTTCTCCCTCTGGCACTTCGCTTGAGAACACAGTCAGGAGATAATCGTCGGTGATTCCCTGCTCATTCCAACTGGCCACAAACGATGAACCGGTATAGTCCTTTATGTCGTTGGCTTGAGGAGCACCTAACACATAGCCTAAGCGCTCAATCTTGATATCATCAACGATAACGCCAGTTTGATATAGCGCGGCGTTAATTTGAACGAATATATCGTCGCCTGAATAATCGATGTCGTAGGTGAAGGTTTCCTCAACCCAGCCATCGTCAGGGCTAACTGAGAACATGTCATAATTTCCTATTATGGTGGGGTTGTACACATCGCCATAAAGGACAGAAACAATTACGCTTTGTGCCTTGGTAGCAGCGGGCGCTGTGCGCACACGAAAACTCAGTTGAACCAAGCCATTGAGATTGTAACAGGGAGTAGAAATATATCCACCAAAGTTGGGATAAGCCAAGGCAACAGCCCCGCCGGCTTGGAATATGCCCGCGCCCCACCAGCCTTCTTCATGAGTGTAGGTGGTGCCAGGCAGGAAGGTATTGCCACTTTCCAAATAATCCTCAGGAAGAAGGGTGTCATCGATTTCATCTTCGCTTCCAGCCGTCATAAGCGAGAAGTCCTCATATAGAATGACTTCGGGTTCGTCGAGGTACACAGCCACGATGTCATCTGGCACTACCTTGTGGATAGTTGACTGGGGTTGGAGTTGCTCGAGTATCTTTACACTCTCCTCGGCTTTTTTGTCCATTTTCTCCTGGGGAGTGAGGCGATCGCCCTTCAAGAGGCGATTGCTTTCCAGATTGGCAGCAGAGATAGTGCCAATCATGGTTGCGCACAGAGCTGCGATACAGAAAGAAGTTAAGATTTTCATAAAAAAGTTATTTTAATGATTATTGATTGCTAAAGATGACTTTGCAAATTTCTCAAAGAAAACCTTAAAATCATAATTTTTTGAGGCGTTTTGTGTATTAATTGAACAAAAAAGACAAAACAATAGGAAAAAAATCGTATCTTTGTAGTCAAATGGAAAAACTGCAATCATATTATTCTTACATTGTTTTCGTTCTTATCCTGCTCTGTGGCTCCTTGGTCGGGCAGAGCAGCGTCCTCCAGCGCCGGTCTAATTCCGAATTGGAACAGGATCTATTTGTGGAAAAGCATCTTGGAGACAGCTGTTTAATGAACCAACAACTCGACAGCGCATTATTGCATTATCAGCGCAGCATTACTAACTATAATCCCAAGATGTCGGATAAAGCTAAATTTAATTATGTAGCTACTCTCAATAATATAGGTTATTTATATTATTTTAAATATAATAATTATTATCTTTCGGTCGATGCTTTGTTAGAAGCACAGGAGTTGGCCACAGAAATTGGAAATAACGAATTGCTGATTTGCATATATCTGAATTTAGGAAACGTGTATCCCAATTTTGGAGACTATGATGCGGCGATTGACCTTTATAAACAAGCGCTACAACTGGCAGTGCAAGTCAAAGAGAACGATAATCTCGACCCAGGCGCTTTATCACTACTATGGCAAAATGCTCTGACAGCATATTGCAACTTGCTAAACATTGTGCATTCCGATAAAAGCCGTACACAAGAATTGAATGAGGCCATAGACCTCTTCAATAAGCTTAATGTACCTTTGGATGCTCCTATCTCGGCTTATGCGCGTTGTGTTACCAAGGCTTTGCAGATTGATCCAAACACCGATGTGGAGAAAAGGATCTATTGGTTCACCATGGCTAAAGATTCCTTAAAGGATACCTATACTCCCAAACGCAAGGAAATGCTAATTGATGGGATGATTGCGGAGACATGGTACCAACATGGCGACCCTATGAAGGCCATTGAAATAATTAAGAATATAGCGACGCAAGCCGACAAAGAAGATTATATTGAGCTCAAGACATCGGCTTTGGATAATCTTAGTGATTACTATAAGGCTATCGGAATGCCTGACTCTTCGGCCAAGTATCGACTACTAATGCATGAAATTACTGATTCCATCTTCACCGCTCGCGACTTCGCCGCCCTACAGGAAATCAAGTCGGCTTACGAAGTAAAGAGAATAAATACACAGGTGCAACTACTAAAGCAACAGCGCGAGAGACAGCTCATGCTCCTGATATTTCTCTTGACAATAGTAGTGGTGCTGGCCGCAAGCGCAATTATAATTGTGCGCAAGAACCGACGTCTTCGTCAAAGCAACGAGCAGCTGTTTGACCGCATAAATGCTGAAATCGAACGTCATAATGAGAAAAGCAAATCGAAATATGAGGCAAGCCCCCTCGACGATTCAGAAAAGCAGTGCCTTGCTAAGAAAATCGACGAGTTGCGCAATTCAGATGAAATTTTTAACCAAGGCTTTTCTCTCGACAGAATGTCAGAATTGCTTCAAGAAAAACCACATTACGTATCACAGGTGCTCAATGAGGTTAGTGGCAAGCCTTTTTCCACTTGGCTGGCCGAAGCGAGAGTGGAGCGCGCTTGTGCGTTGCTGGGCAATCCTGAAAACAAGGTGTTGACAATCGAGGCTATAGCCAACATGACCGGATTCAAGTCACGCACCAATTTCACAGCCGTGTTCAAGAAGACTACAGGCCTCACCCCCTCAGAATATCATCGCATAGCCATGAGCAAAGCACAATAAAAGATAAAGTTCGTTGATTTTCGTAAGTTCGCAGATTCTCACCAAAACACATAACTTCGTCTTGATCCGTAACGCATACAAAAACGACAATAAAAAAGAGGACTCAAATGAGTCCTCTTTTTTATTGTCGGGAAATAGTTTACTTCTGGAGCTTGAAGGTCACAGGAAGCACGTAAGTTACCTTTACGGCTTGACCGTTGTTACGGCCGGGGTTCCAAGCGGGCATCGACTTAACCACGCGGAGAGCTTCTGCCTCAAGGGCCTTGTGCGGACCGCGGAGAACCTTTGCGTTCTCGATTGCGCCAGTCTTAGAAACCACGAACTCAACGATCACCTTACCCTGGACACCCTCTTCGGCAGCGACAGCCGGATATTGGATGTGATCGGCGAGCCACTTGTACATGGCTGCTTCGCCACCGGGGAATTCAGGCTGCTGTTGCACATTAGCTGTGGTGTAGACGATGTTGTCTTCCTTCGGCTTCTCTTCAACAACGATAACCTCTTGGGTAATCACGTTCTTTGTAAGGTCATCCACACCATCGGTAATATCGGTACCACCGATCATACGGTTATCCTCACGAAGTTCGTCCTGAGTCTTTACTTCATTGGTTACCTGCTCGTCCTCAACGATATCGATGATAGTGTTTTGGATCTGGTTGGCAACCTCTTCCTTCTGCATTACTTCCTCTTCTTGTGGAGGAATGTAGGTATCCTCTTCCTCTTCCTCTTCGGCCTCTTCCTCAGGATCGTAGAGCGCTACGTTCTCCTGCTCGGTTGCAGCCACGCCTTCATCGCTGTCAGCGCGTGAGAATACGCCGGTGATTGCGAGAATCAAGAGCACCAGGATCACTGCCAAGCCTGCCAGCACGATGAGCACAGCCTTGGTGTGGCGGCCGGTTGAAGTCGCACGCATTTCATATGCGCCGTACTCCTTGTTTTTACCATCAAAGACTATATCTAGCCACTCTTTTGATGTCAAATCTACGTCTTTTGCCATAATCTTTCAGTGTTTAGAGGATTAATAGACTGCGTTTTGGCGAATAGTGGGTCGGATTACAGTCTCACCGGTGCGTGCCTGGAAGTTCTCAAGCAATAGAGTGTCCACATGGGTTGGCATCTGGATGCTGTAACGTGAGATCTGGTTGATCTGCATTTCGTCGAGCGTATTGATCAGAGCCTCGTATGTAGTGTTAGGACCGGGTTTGATGATCACAACAGGACGGGTCAGGGTGGAGTCGGCTGCGTTCTTCTTGGCAAGTGAGTCGAAGACTTCCTTGGTGATTTCGCGATTCTTCCACTTCTCTTTGAGTTCGAGATAGTTGGCCATTACGTCCTTGTTCTGCTCACGCAAGATTTTGCGGATGCCTTGCTGCACCTTTACGCCATTCTCCTTGGTGTCGCCAATGAAGCTCTCCTTTGCGAGGAGATTCACCTGGAAGGTGGTGTCGGGCAGACCTTGGTACCAATACACGTTGTGCACTGTCTTGCCAGTAGCCTCGTCGTGCTTGGGGGTGCCATCAGCATTATACTCGGTGTCGAGGATCAGGGTGATAGCTTCTGACTTCTTTGCTTGGTTCTGCTGCTCCTTCTGCAACTTTTCGTTGGTAGGAAGGGTGATCTGCAGAGTCTGCGACTTGATCATCGTAGTACAAAGCATGAAGAAGGTAATCAGAAGCATGTTCATATCCACCATGGGGGTAAAGTCCACGCGGATAGTCATCTTTTTCTGCGCGCCTTTTTTCTTTTTGCCGCTGTCATGTTCTGCTACTTCTGCCATGGTCTTTACTTTTAGTGGGATTCTTCTTCAGATGTTAGTGCCGTCAGCAGTGAGAACTTGTTGAGCGACATTGTCTGCAAGTTGTCAAATACAGTTTCGATGGTGGTGAAGGGGGTGTCCTTGTCAGCCTTGATGGCCAAGCCGGTACCGTCCTTGGTGATGGCGTTGTAAAGGTCGCCGAATGCCTTTGCCTCGTCCTGAGTCAGGCCCAGGTCAGTGGCATTCTTGTCGTGGAGGTCCTTTGACACTGTGTAGATAGCGCGGCACCAGATCTGGAAATCGTTGAGGTGGCCGTTCTTGTCCTTGTTGCCATCGATTGGAATACCTGTATAGGGGTTGTACATATCGCCCTGCTCCTTGTCAATTTCCGTGAGGGTCTTGCTCAGCAGAGTGGGGAGATATTCAAATGGCGTGCCCAGCATGTTGGTCTCGGTGAAGACCTTGCGCTGTTCGGGTGTCAGAGCAATCTTTTTGCCTTCTTTCGCTTGCGAGTTGTATACTTTCACTGCCTCGTCGAGCATCATACCACGAATGATAGGTGCTGTCTGGGTAGAGTCGATACCGCCCGTGAAAGAGATGAAGATCTTACCTTCTGCGTCGGTGGGATCCTGCCCCTCCTTCACCTTGCCCTTGTCAGCCGATGAGATGAGGATGGTCACCAGGTTGTTAACCGGCACCTTCTCCTCCGACACCGACGAGGGGGTGTAGACGATGGTAGGCTCCTTCTGCAGGAAGGTCGAAGTCAACATGAAGAAAGTAAGCAAAAGAACAGTCACGTCACTCATCGCGGTCATGTCGATGAATGTGCTCTTCTTTTTGATTTTTACTTTTCCCATATTTACCTTTGTTTATAATGATTGTTTAAAACTCTGGAAAATGTGGGATTAGTGGGTAGCTGCGAATGTTTGTACGATTGAGAAACCAATCTCGTCGATAGCGTAGGTGAGGGTATCGATCTTGTTTGAGTAGTAGTTGTACGAAATTACAGCGAATGCACCAGTGGCGATACCGAATGCGGTATTGATAAGAGCCTCTGAGATACCGGTTGAGAGCTCGGTTGAGTCAGGAGCGCCTGATTGAGCCAGAGCCTGGAATGACTTGATCATACCCATCACAGTACCGAGAAGACCAACGAGAGTACCGAGGGTGGTGAGGGTTGCCACGATGGGGAGGTTCTGCTGCAGAGCGGGCATCTCGAGAGCGGTAGCTTCTTCAACTTCCTTCTGGATGGTAGCGATCTTCTGCTCCTTTGAGAGCACGGTGTTCTTGTCCATTTCCTCGTAGCGAGCGAGAGCGGCTGAAACGACAGCGGCAACTGAGCCCTTCTGCTGAGCGCAGAGCTTCTGAGCGCCAGCGATGTCATTCTTGAGCAGGCAAGCCTTAACGTTAGCGACGAACTTGGTGATAGAGCCTTTGCCCTTAGCGCCTGAGAGAGCGAACCAGCGCTCAAACGAGATCACGATAACGGTGAGGAAGAGGGTCTGGAGGATAGGCACGATGAAACCGCCCTTGTAGATGGTGCCCCAGAGATCGATGGGATGACCATCTTCGAAGTGCATGTCGTGACCGAACCAGAATACGAAGAGGCATACTGCGATGATGCAGCAAACTACGATTACCCAGAATGCATTCTTGATGCCAGGGGCGTTTGACTTAGCCTGAGCAGGCTTAGCCGGAGCTGTGGTAGGCTTTTGAGCTTCCATTTTAGAAAAAACTTGATTAATGATTAATTTAGTTTATTGTTAATACTGTTGTTTTATACGGTGTTTCATTGCACTGCCCCCGGAAAGGTGCGTCCCGGGGCCTATTATTTCATGGTCTTTTGGCAAGCTCCACAAAACTTACACGCAAAATTATTACTTTTTCCGTTTCTTTCCAAATATTTTTGTGCGAAAATTTTTCAAAATTGCATTTTTCCACATTTCTCCTTAATTAATAAACAATAAATATGTGAGATATTGTTTTTTTTTGTAAATTTGCGCCAAAATGTAAATTAAATACACACCTTAGCCATCATGAACATAATTCTCAAGAAAGGCCTTGCTCTGGATTTGGCAGGAGGTATCGCGAAGATTGGCGCCCCGGCAGAAGTGCCGGCCAAGCAGTACGCCATCGTGCCCGACGACTTCCCAGGGCTGACGCCTAAGCTCGAAGTGAAGGAAGGCGACAAAGTGGCCGCTGGCGCGCCTCTGCTGCGCGACAAGAACCGCGAGGCTGTCAAGCTCGTGGCCCCGGCCGCCGGCATCGTAAAGGCAGTGGTGCGCGGCGAGCGCCGCAAGATCGAGCGCGTCGTTGTCGACGTGCAGGGCACCGAGTCGGTGCAGCTCAGCGCCGATCCCAAGACCCGCGACCAAGCCTTATCCTTGCTTTGCTCCTCAGGATTGCTGGCCTCAGTGCGCCAGCGCCCCTACGACATCGTGCCCGACCCGGAAGTGGCCCCGCGCGACATTTTCATCACAGCCATCGACCTGGCGCCCCTGTCGCCCGGGCTGGCCTGGCGCGTGCAGGACAAGAAGAAGGAGCTCGAAAGGGCCGTGGCCCTGCTCAAGCTCGTGACCCCCGGCAAAGTATACCTGTCGGTAGGCAGCGACTGGACCCTCGGCGACATCGCCGGGGCCGAAATGGTGCATGTCACGGGCAAGCATCCCGCCGGCAATGTGGGAGTGCAGATCGCCAACATCGCTCCCGTCAACAAGGGCGAGATCGTGTGGGGCCTCGACGTGGTGGCCCTGGCCAAGATCGGCACAGCGGCCCTCACCGGCAAGGTCGACGGCTCGACCGTAGTGGCCCTCGTGGGCTCAGAAGTGAAGGAGCCCTGCCTGCTGCGCACCATCGAAGGCGCCGCCCTGGAGCCCCTGATTAGCGGCCGCCTCGACGAAAAGCACCACCTGCGCATCATCAGCGGCAACGTGCTCACCGGCACCGCCGAAGGCCGCGACGCCTACCTGCGCTACCCCTACCGCATGATCACCGTGATTCCCGAAGGCGACGACGCCGACGAATTCATGGGATGGGCCTCGCTTTCGCCCGACAAGATGAGCGTGAGCCGCTCATTCCCGGGCCATTTCCTGAAAAAGCTCTTCAAGCCCGACGCCCGCATGCTTGGCGGCCGCCGTGCCATGATCATGAGCGGTGAATACGACCGCATGATGCCCATGGACATCCTGCCCGAGTACCTGATCAAGGCCATCCTGGCCAAGGACATCGAAGGCATGGAGAAGCTGGGCATCTACGAGGTTGCCCCCGAGGATTTCGCCCTGGCCGAGTATGCCGACACCAGCAAGCTCCCCCTCCAGGAGATCGTGCGCAACGGCCTCGACTATCTACGCAAAGAATTGTCTTAAGATTTTGGCTTTTGGATTGGCGCCACGCGCCCAAATCCCAAATCCCAAATCCCAAATCCCACAAATAATGAAACCATTCAAAAAAACGCTCGACCGCATCAGGCCTCAATTCGAGGAGGGTGGCAAGCTGCATGCCTTCCGCTCGGTTTTCGACGGCTTCGATACGTTCCTGTATACCCCCAATGAGACTGCCAAGCGCTCGGGGGGCACGCAAATCCACGACAGCATCGACTCCAAGCGTACGATGATCATCGTGGTGCTGGCGTTGATGCCCTGCTTCATCTTCGGCATGTACAACACCGGCTATCAGCACTGGCTCGCCTGCGGCGAGACATCCTTCCCCTTCTGGCCCCTGCTCTTCTACGGATTCCTGGCCATCATCCCCAAGGTGGTGGTGAGCTACGTGGTGGGCCTGGGCATCGAGTTCATCGTGGCCCAGTGGAAGAAGGAAGAAATCCAGGAGGGCTTCCTGGTGACCGGCATCCTGGTGCCGATGATCTGCCCGGTGGAGACTCCGCTGTGGATGCTGGCCGTGGCCGTGGCATTCGCCGTGATCTTCGCCAAGGAGGTGTTCGGCGGCACTGGCTACAACGTGTTCAACGTGGCCCTCATCACCCGCGCATTCCTATTCTTCGCCTACCCGGCACAGATGTCGGGCGACCATGTGTTCGTAGCCATGGGCAAGCAGTTCGGATTCGGCCCCGTGGCCCCTGACGGCTTCTCATGCGCCACCCCGCTTGGCCAGATAGCCACTACCGTGGGCGACAAACTTGAGATTCTTGGCGTCAACGGCGAGCCCCTGACCTGGATGGACGCCTTCATCGGCCTGATCCCCGGATCATTCGGAGAGACCTCGGTTGTCTGCATCATCGCCGGCATGCTTCTGCTGCTTGCCACAGGCATCGCCAGCTGGCGCATCATCCTCTCGGCCCTGATTGGCGGCTGGGGCATGGCATGGCTGGCACATGTATGTTGCACTCCCACCTATCCGGCCAGCTACCTTACCGCTTGGGACCAGTTGGTATTCGGCGGCTTCGCCTTTGCCGTGGTGTTCATGGCCACCGACCCGGTGACCTCGTGCCGCACCAATGTGGGCAAGTGGATCTATGGCTTCCTGATCGGCGTGATTGCCGTGCTTATCCGCACCTACAACAATGGCTACCCCGAGGGCGCCATGCTGGCAGTGCTGCTCATGAACGCGTTTGCCCCGCTCATCGACTGGTGCGTGGTGCAGAGCAACATCAACCGTCGCCTGAAACGTCTCACCGCTAAAACTCAACAGCAATGAACAAGCAGAGCAACGTATACACCATAATATATATAATAGTGCTGGTAGTAGTGGTGGGGGCAGCCCTGGCGCTCATATCCAATGCTCTCAAGAGCCGTCAGATTGACAACGCCAATGCTGACAAGATGGGCCAAATCCTGGCAGCCGCTCATATCGACTACGCCAAGGGCGATGTGATCGACACATTCAACCAGCACATCACCGACCAGTTGGTTGTATCCTCGACCGGCGACATCGAAGCCCAAGGCAACGATTGCGCATTTAATATTAATGTGGAAGCCATGAGCAAGACCGCCAACATCCAGGAGCGCCAGCTGCCTGTGTATGTGTGCACCTTGGATGACAACTCAGTGAAGTACATCCTGCCCTGCTACGGAGCAGGACTCTGGGGCCCGATTTGGGGCTACATCTCTGTGGATAGCGACGGCAGCACCATCTATGGCGCTTACTTCGCTCATGAGGGCGAGACTCCCGGTCTCGGCGCCGAAATTGAAAAGCCTGCTTTCCAGGACCAATTCAACAGTTCGCTCCACATGTTCAAGAACGGCGAGTTCTATCCCATCGAAGTGGTTAAGGCTGGCCAAAAGCCCCTCGACGATGCCGACTATGTGGATGGAGTCTCGGGAGGCACGATTACCAGCAAGGGCGTAGGCGCGATGATCAACAATTGCATTGCCCCCTACCAAGCATTCCTCGAATCCCTATCAAAGAAATAAGCCATGGCAGAAAAAGTGAATCTGAAGGAAGTATTTTTCAATCCTTTCTCAAAAAACAATCCTGTAGTGGTGCAGGTGCTCGGCATCTGCTCCGTGCTTGCTGTTACGGCAAAGCTTGAGCCTGCCATCGTGATGGGACTCTCGGTAATTGCCGTGCTGGCATTCGCCAACGTAATCATTTCGCTGCTGCGCAACACCATACCCACCAACATCCGCATCATCGTGCAGTTAGTGGTTGTGGCTGGCCTTGTGGTCATAGTGAGCCAAGTGCTCAAGGCCTACGCCTACGATGTGAGCAAGCAGCTCTCTGTGTTCATCGGCCTGATCATCACCAACTGTATCCTGATGGGTCGCCTCGAGGCTTTTGCCATGGGCAACAAGCCGTGGCCGGCCTTCCTCGACGGCGTGGGCAATGGCATCGGCTACTCGATCATCCTGATTATTACCGGTTTCTTCCGCGAACTTTTGGGCAGCGGCACCCTGCTGGGCTTCCAGATCGTGCCCCAATGGTTCTACGACTGCGGTTATGTTAACAATGGCCTTATGATCCTGCCGCCTATGGCACTTATAGTGGTGGCATGCATCATATGGGTTCAGCGCGCCAATAATCCCGACTTGCAAGAGAAATAGGATTTAGTGTTTAGGATTTAGGATTTGGAAATATCACCATCCCCCCAAATCCAAATCCCAAAACCCAAATCCCAAAACCCAAAAAAGATTATGGAAAATTTCAATCTATTTATACGGTCGATTTTTGTCGACAACATGGTGTTTGCCTACTTCCTGGGCATGTGCTCGTTCTTGGCCGTGTCCAAGAATGTGAAGACAGCGTTCGGCTTGGGCGTGGCAGTAACATTTATGTTGGTAGTGACGCTCCCAATCAACTATTTGCTCAACACTTACGTGCTCAAGGCCGGCGCCCTCAGCTGGGTAGGCCCCGAGTATGCCGACGTTGACCTCAGCTTCCTGTCGCTGATCATGTTCATCGCCGTGATCGCGTCGATGACCCAGCTGGTGGAGATGGTTGTGGAGAAGTACAGTCCAAGTCTCTATGCAAGCCTCGGCATCTTCTTGCCCCTTATAGCGGTCAACTGCGCCATCCTGGGCGGCAGCCTCTTCATGCAGCAGCGCGATTGGGACTCAGTGATCACCCCGATTTGCGCCGGCGGCGGCTGGGGCATTGGCTGGCTGCTGGCTATCACAGCCGTGGCTGCCATCCGCGAGCGCCTGGCCACATACAGCAACATCCCGGGTCCGCTCCGCGGCATCGGCATTACATTCATTGTCACCGCTCTCATGGGCATCGCCTTCATGAGCTTCCTGGGCATTAAAATTTGATGAGCTATGAATCTGAACTACATACTTTTGGATACGGCATCGCTCACCCTTTTCTCGGGCGTGATCATCTTCCTGGGTCTGACCCTCTTCCTGGTGATCATCCTGCTGGTGGCTAAGCACTATCTGGTGCAGAGCGGCGATGTCACAATTAAAATCAACGGCGATACAGAGATGTCGGTAGCCTCGGGCAAGAGCCTGCTCTCGGCCCTGGCCGACAAGAATGTGTTCCTGCCCAGCGCCTGCGGCGGCAAGGGCAGCTGCGGACAGTGCAAGGTGCAAGTGTTCGAGGGCGGCGGCGAAATCCTCCCCACCGAGACTGTGCATTTCACCCGCAAGCAGATCCAGGATCACTGGCGCCTGGGCTGCCAGGTCAAGGTGAAGGGCGACATGAGCATTGGCGTGCCTGCCTCGGTGCTCGACGTGCGCGAGTGGGAATGCGAGGTGATCAGCAACAAGAATGTGGCCACCTTCATCAAGGAGTTTATCGTGGCTCTGCCCCCGGGCGAACACATGGATTTCATGCCTGGCTCGTATGCCCAGATCAAGATACCGCCCTATACAATGGACTATGACAAGGATATCGACAAGGCCCTCATCGGTCCCGAATATCTGCCCGCTTGGGAGAAATTCGGCCTGTTCGGCCTGAAGTGCCGCAACGAGGAGACCACCATCCGCGCATACTCGATGGCCAACTATCCGGCCGAGGGTGACCGCATCATGCTTACGGTGCGCATCGCCACTCCGCCCTTCAAGCCAAAGCCTCAGGTTGGTTTCCAGGATGTGATGCCGGGCATCGCCTCGAGCTACATCTTCACCCTCAAGCCTGGCGACAAGGTGATGATGAGCGGCCCCTACGGGGACTTCCACCTGATTCTCGACTCGAAGAAGGAGATGATGTGGGTTGGCGGCGGCGCCGGCATGGCACCTCTTCGCTCGCAGATCATGTACATGACCAAGACTCTGCATTGCACCGACCGCGAAATGCACTATTTCTACGGCGCTCGCGCCCTCAACGAGGTGTTCTACCTTGAGGACTTCCTGGAACTGGAGAAGGAATTCTCCAACTTCCACTTCCACTTGGCCCTCGACCGCCCCGATCCCGCTGCCGATGCCGCAGGCGTGAAGTACACGGCCGGCTTCGTGCACCAGGTCATCTACAACACCTACCTCAAGGATCACGAGAACCCTGAAGACATCGAATACTACATGTGCGGCCCCGGCCCGATGAGCAACGCTGTCAACAAGATGCTCTACGACCTTGGCGTCGACCCCGAAAACATCCACTACGACAACTTCGGCGGATAATCCCCACGGACGAGAGAAACGAATAAACGAGAGAAACGAATTTATCTTTTTCGTTTCTCTCGTTTATTCGTTTCTCTCGTCCTTTTTAAATAAATTTCGTCCTGTAATATTAATTTTTGCTAATTGTATGAATTTTCTTGCCTAAAAATTATGTTGTATAACATAAAATGCGTACCTTTCCGTCTTTGTCACTTTTAGATTTAACGCATTAAGGCACATCGAGTTAG